>NZ_JAAEDR010000011.1:0-242407 GCF_013344995.1 Snodgrassella sp. ESL0304 | reverse complement strand
TGACAGAGATGCCAACTTCAGCTTCATTTAAAATAGATACAATTTGATGCTCTGAAAATTTTTTCATATTGAAATTCTCCTTAAAAATATCATAGAGAATTTTCTACTTTCTTGCTGTACTATTTTAAGGGATAGTTACAGTAGATCTGGTAAATAAAAAATAGTTATTACAAGAAAAAATAAATATAAATAATAAATGATCTCCCTTTTTATTACATTAGTCCAAAAATCAGGCGAACTATTATCAAGGTGTATTACCCTGATACCCATTATTTTTTTACCTATAGACTGCCCTCGTGTCCGCATCCAGTAACACTGCCAGGCCGGAAAAATTATTAAAAATATAATACAAGCAAGAGTAATATAGAAAAAAATATTCGAATAAGGACGAATATGTAAAACAATATACATGACAATTGCAGGAGCGAGAAATAATTGTATATTGATCATACCTGCTATCACGTGTTGTAATGAAGTTGCAACAAGATAATCTTGTGTAGAAATATCATCTTTTTCATTCAAACCTTGTATTTTTGTAAAATCCTGTATCTTACTCAAGCTAACCTCAAATTAATTCATTTTATTTGATATTGATATAAATTGAATATTTTAAAATAATAAATAAAATATTTATATATTATTAAAAAATTTGCTAAAAATTCACTAATTGAATATTTTTTCATGACAAATAGAAAAATAAATATTGAAAACAAATGATTGACGATTGACAGGGAACAAAATAAAATAATTTACTACATTTAACCTATTTATAATTTAATATTATTTAAATTTGTTTTTATAAAAGTACTTACGACTAATGTTTGAGCAACAATACATTTCTTTAATACTTTTTTAACAAATTTTAAGGAAATACACTATGCCCAATACTCAGAAGAATTTTTCAAAGAATAATTATGATTATGATGATTTTCATGATTCGGAAATAGAAGTTGAACTTGCCAGTCCATGGGAAAGGAGCGCTGCGTATATAATTAACGCTGTTTTATATTCTCTATGTATATTTTTGGCTGCACTGCTATATGTATTTCATGAGGGTTCCCAGTCAGTATCTATGCAAATAAATTACCTAGATTACCTAGCTTTGATCATATGTATTTTAATACCTTCAATACCATTTATCACAGCACAATGGATTATGATGAGTAAAACTGGTCAGTCATTTGGTAAGCGCATTATGAAAATTAAAGTTATTAACCTTGACGGACGCAATCCGGGATTTGTCGGTACTGTATTAATTCGTGAAATTTTGTTTCAAACAATTATCATTATTTTTTCATACTTATTGATTGAAATTTTTAACCTTAATCCTGAATCTACTGAGAAAATATTTAACTATTTAATTACATTTATTTGTTTTTTTATGCTGTTCAGAACAGAGGCCAATCGTCGTACTCTCCAAGATTATTTGGCCAAAACAATTGTCATAAAAAAATAATTTTATATACTTAAGAATATTACATACTGATATGTCGTTTCAGCAATATTAATTTCTGTGTAGTCTGAAATTAACTTGTTAAAATTATATAATCAACTCAGTTCTAAGTTTACAAACATCAACTGCCTGCGTACCATGCTGGCAGTTGTTTTACATTTACAGATAAAAACCAATACAAGGGAATGCATAATGCCACAATACCGTTCACAAACTTCTACACATGGGCGCAATATGGCCGGTGCACGTGCGCTCTGGCGTGCAACAGGTGTCGCTGATAGTGATTTTGGTAAACCGATTATTGCCATAGCCAATTCTTTTACCCAATTTGTTCCCGGACATGTGCATTTGCACGATATAGGTCAGCTGGTAGCACGTGAAATTGAACGTTCTGGCGGTATTGCCAAGGAATTTAATACCATCGCGGTTGATGATGGCATCGCTATGGGACATGAAGGAATGCTTTATAGCTTGCCTTCACGCGACCTGATTGCGGATAGTGTGGAATATATGGTCAACGCACATTGTGCTGATGCACTGGTGTGTATATCCAACTGTGACAAAATTACTCCGGGAATGCTGATGGCATCCATGCGCTTGAACATTCCGACTATTTTTGTCTCCGGTGGTCCGATGGAGGCAGGTAAAATTATCGCTGCCACCAATGGTGAGCAACAAATCCGCAAGCTGGATCTGATTGATGCAATGATTGAGGCTGGTAACGATAAAATCAGCGATGAAACGGTTGCACAAGTGGAGCGTAGTGCCTGCCCTACCTGCGGTTCATGCTCTGGTATGTTTACAGCTAATTCAATGAACTGTCTGACTGAAGCTCTGGGTTTATCCTTACCCGGTAATGGTTCTTTACTCGCTACTCATGCATTACGTAAAGAACTTTTTCTTGAAGCAGGCCGGCGTATTGTTGAATTAGCCAAACGCTATTATGAACAGGATGACTCCAGTGTGCTTCCGCGCAGTATTGCAACTAAGGCAGCTTTTAATAATGCTATGAGTCTGGATATTGCTATGGGTGGTTCTACCAATACGGTATTACACTTACTGGCAGCTGCGACCGAGGCCGGTGTTAATTTTAAAATGGCTGATATTGATCAGTTAAGCCGCCATGTACCCTGCCTGTGTAAAGTAGCTCCAGCTACACAGAAATATCACATGGAAGATGTGCATCGTGCCGGCGGTGTTATGGCCATTTTATCCCAGCTTAATCATGCCGGTTTACTAGATACCAGTGTACATACTGTACATATGCCTACTCTGGCAGATGCGATTAAGCACTGGGATGTAAGCAATCAGAACAATACTGAGGCAATACAACGGTATCGGGCTGCACCGGGCGGAATCCGTTCAACTGAGGCTTTCTCCCAAAACGCGATGTGGTCTACTCTGGATCTGGATCGTGAAAATGGCTGTATCCGTGATAAACAGCATGCTTATTCTCAGGACGGCGGTCTGGCTGTGTTATTCGGTAATCTCGCAGAACGCGGCTGTGTAGTTAAAACAGCTGGTGTAGATGACAGCATCCTTAAATTTACCGGCCGTGCCCGGGTGTTTGAAAGTCAGGATGAGGCTGTTGAAGCCATTCTGGGTAATCAAATAATAGCTGGTGATGTGGTTATTATCCGTTATGAGGGTCCCAAAGGCGGCCCCGGAATGCAGGAAATGCTTTATCCGACCAGTTATCTGAAATCTAAAGGTTTGGGTAAAGCATGTGCTCTGCTTACAGACGGCCGTTTTTCCGGAGGCACCTCCGGCCTTTCGATTGGTCATGCTTCTCCTGAAGCTGCTGAAGGCGGCAATATCGGGCTGGTACAGGAAGGAGATATTATCGAAATTGATATTCCTGAACGTCGGATACATCTGGCTGTATCTGATGCAGAGTTGGTACAACGCCGCACAGAAATGGAAAGTCGTGGTGCTCGTGCATGGAAACCTGTTAAACGTCAGCGTCATGTCTCTGTTGCTTTACGTGCCTATGCAGCCATGACTACAAGTGCTGATACCGGTGCTGTACGTGATGTAACACAGGTAGAGCGGCAAGATTAAGTTTTTAAAATGGCTCAAACTGCTTTCTCTGAACAATTTTGGAAAAGCAGTTTGATTATTTTCTTGAGATTTATCGAAATTTAATAAATGAAAAATAATAAATTTAATCTATATGATTTATATACTATAATTATATGTGGAGTAATTTTAGTTTTATATCATTTTCAATTTTATATTTTCACAACAATACTAATTGTTACATCATCTATAATTTATTCTTTTATTTCTGCATATAAATGCAG
The DNA here is from genome assembly GCF_013344995.1 of Snodgrassella sp. ESL0304. Taxonomy (NCBI): domain Bacteria; kingdom Pseudomonadati; phylum Pseudomonadota; class Betaproteobacteria; order Neisseriales; family Neisseriaceae; genus Snodgrassella; species Snodgrassella sp. ESL0304. Next base: position 238,651 of record NZ_JAAEDR010000011.1, on the reverse strand, counting down.
AAATAAAATTATCTTGATTTTAAATTTTTGTAAAAAATTTAAAATAGTTTTCTATATAGCTTATACATCTATCTTTTTTCTCTTAAGTGCTTTAGTAAAAAAATATTATAATCTGGAATATAACATTGAAATTGACTATTTGAGCTATTCAATAAGCGTTCTTGCAACATTACTTTCGATAATAGTACCTATAATAATTTTTACTTTTATGTTTAATTTGATATTTTTCTTAAAATTTCTCTTTAATAAATCTAAGAAAAATTCATTGAACGCATTAATATACTGTGTAGCATCGTCAAGTATAATGTTTCTTTTTTTCTATGTAGCTTCTATATTAGAAAAAGTGAACATTTATTTTCTATGGTTAGATTCATACTATAGTTCTGACTGTAATCCAAATCAAAATTCAAAACAATCTTTTATTAGAAAAAATAATTCAAGTTGTTATTATTTTATCTATGAAAACAATAAATTAAGTCTAAAAACCATTGAAGTTAAAAAACCCTAAAAAATTTGCATTAATTTATTTTCCAGATTTTTTTATATTTCATTACAATATTAAAGCATAAAATATAATATAGTAAAAATTAAAAGAATATTTGGTACATAAATATGCCATCATCAGTTAATACTTTTCCTATTAAAATCAGTGCCAATACGCTTGCCAAACTGACCAAACTCAATATTACTAATATTTGGGATTTGGCTTTACACTTACCGTTACGCTATGAAGATGAGACACATATTACGCCGATCGCTGATGCACAGAACGGAGTGCCGGTACAGATTGAAGCGACTGTTATTCATCAGCAAATACAACTTCGTCCGCGCAAACAGCTGGTAGTACAAGTTCAGGACGTATCCGGACATGTCTTGTACCTGAGATTTTTACATTTTTATCCTAATCAGCAAAAACAACTGGCAGAAGGTAATGTTATTCGGGCTCTGGGTGAAATCAGACATGGTTTTTTTGGCGATGAGATGGTGCACCCAAAAATTCGCACTGATATTGATAAAGGACTGGCAGAAAGCCTCACTCCTGTTTATCCCACCGTTAACGGACTAAACCAGCCTGCTCTTCGCCGGCTGATTCAGGCTGCACTCAAGCACTTGCCGGCAGATGATACACTGCCGGCAGAATTATTACAGCAGTTACAATTACCTCCTCTGCTGGAAAGCCTGATTTTTCTGCACTCCCCACCGCCAGAGTACACTGCGCGTGATTTACATAAAGGTACTTTACCAGCATGGCAAAGGCTGAAATTTGATGAATTGCTGGCTCAGCAGTTATCCATGAGGCTGGCACGCCAGCAACGCTTAAACGGGCATGCAAAAGCTTTAACTGGTAACGGCCATATTAGTGAGCATTTACTGGCTAACCTGAGTTTTACCTTAACAGAAGCTCAGCAACGTGCTCTTGCTGAAATTACTGATGATTTAGCCCAGACACACCCAATGCACCGTTTACTACAGGGAGATGTGGGCAGCGGTAAAACCATTGTTTGTGCTCTGGCAGCGGCAATAGCAATAGAAGCCGGTTTTCAGGTAGCGGTCATGGCACCCACAGAAATTCTGGCTGAACAACATTATCTGAAATTTACACAATGGTTTTCACCTTTAGGAATCCGGATTGCCAGACTTTCAGGCAGTATGCGCAAAAAAGCCCGTGATGAAGCACGGAAAGAACTGGCAGATGGTATTGCCCAGCTGGCAATAGGTACGCATGCTCTATTTCAGGATGATGTTACTTTTCATAATCTGGGTCTGATTATTGTTGATGAACAGCACAGATTTGGTGTTGCCCAGCGTCTGGCATTAAAAAATAAAGGTGAAGATGTACATCAGCTGATGATGTCCGCCACACCAATACCACGCACACTGGCAATGAGTTTTTTTGCCGATCTGGATGTTTCTGTCATTGATGAACTGCCTCCCGGACGAACACCTGTTATAACCCGTCTGGTAAACACGGCCCGCCGTCAGGAAGTTGAAAAACTGGTAAAGCATACCTGTGCACAAGGCCGGCAGGTATACTGGGTCTGTCCGTTAATTGAAGAATCTGAAGTACTGCAATTGCAAACTGCCGTAGATACAGTTGCTCAATTACAGACGGCGTTACCAGAACTGAATATAGGCTTAATACATGGACGGCTCAAGCCGGCAGAAAAAGCAGCTGTTATGACAGCATTTGTTGAAGGCAGTATTCAGGTACTGGTGGCTACAACAGTGATTGAAGTTGGTGTAGATGTACCCAATGCCAGTCTGATGGTAATAGAACATGCTGAACGTATGGGGCTGGCACAATTGCATCAGCTTCGCGGTCGGGTGGGACGTGGAGCAGCAGCCAGCCGCTGTGTATTGTTATTCAGTGAACCTCTTAGTGATGTAGCCAAAGCACGTTTGAAAGTAATTTATGAAAATACCGACGGCTTTGAAATTGCTCGGCAAGATTTGAATATTCGCGGACCGGGAGAGTTTCTGGGAGCACGCCAGAGTGGTGTGCCGATGCTGCGTTTTGCCAATCTGGAAGAAGATCTGCCCATACTGGAAAAAGCACGTGATTTAGCGCCTGTTCTGATTAGCCAGCAACCTGAAGTAGTCAATAAACATTTGCAACGGTGGCTATCCCAACGGTCTGCTTATTTGGGCGTATAAAATATTTATCTGTATTAACAGCTCCAGTAAACCTGAAAAAATTAATGACAAAATTCAGCAGCTATATTCTCAGGACTAAACAATTAAACCAGCAATATTTCAAGCTAAAATAAAAAAACCTGTTTGAAAAATCAAACAGGTTTTAAAATCTGGCACGCCCACGGGGAATCGAACCCCGGTTACCGCCGTGAAAGGGCGATGTCCTAACCGCTAGACGATGGGCGCATTAGCTTGATGGTGCACCCGGAGCGATTCGAACGCCCGACCCTCTGGTTCGTAGCCAGATACTCTATCCAACTGAGCTACGGGTGCACTGCTTTCGAACTCGTTTAAGAGTCACCGAAAATCAAGAAGCGCGATAATAAGCAATAAATGGTCTTTTGGCAAGCCAAAAATAGATAAAAATGAAAACAAATAGATAAATATATTGATTTTTATATATTTATTTTGCAACTATATAAGCAAAAAAATCTACAGCATTCCGATTCCGGATACTTCACGCGCCAGCTTTGCCGCAGTATTGTCAGTCATACCACCAACAAAATCCAGAACTTTCATATATCCCAGATATAAACCATCCTTTTTATCCAGTTTTTGTGCTTTTAATAATGACAATGCCAGCTCCTGTCTTTTACTAAGCTGACCGGTTTTAATAAAGGCATGCACCGCAGGTACAAGCAAACCCAGTATCGAGCCCAGACAAGGAAAAGTAGCAATTTCAGTAATGAGCTTACTTTGATGGCGGAATATACGTGTGCGAGCCAGCTCTTTTGCAGCGTTCAGAGCTTCACTAACATCCGGACTAGCCAGGGCAAGCAAATCCTTACCACGAAATGAACCATTCAATAAATCTCGATGATGCTTAATAAAAGTATGTGCAATATCGTCTACTGCTCTTCCGATAGCAATTCCGCGCAATCGGGCACAACGCTCCTGACTGCTATAAGACTGCCAGAAATATTCTTTATTTGTCAGCCTGGATAGAATTTGCTCTACGTCTGCCACCTGTAATAATCCCATTTCGACAGCATCTTCCAAATCCAGCAAGGCATAACAAATATCATCAGCAGCTTCCATTAAATATGAAAGCGGATGGCGCATCCACTGATTTTCACCGGTTTGCGGTAACCCCAGCTGTTCTGCAATACAACGCATAAAGGGCAGCTCAGTCTGATAAATATTGAATTTATTCCGCCTATGCGGTGCAGAACTGGTCCACGGATACTTAATTAAAGCACCGATAACAGCAGCAGTTAGACGCATTCCGCCATCATTCTGATACATTTCCAGACTGGATACCAGACGCAAGCTATGTGCATTTCCTTCATAAGTTTCGATATCATTGCGTTCTGTATTGCTCAATTCCTGTAAATAATGAGCATGCTGCGGATCACGGAACCACTCACGCAATGCATCTTCACCTGTATGACCAAATGGCGGATTACCGAAATCATGAGCCAGACAGGCAACCTGTACAATCGCCCCGATATCAGCAGCATGGCTGCCAGATGGCAGGAAATGGCCGGCATTCAGCATTACACCGACCCGATTTCCAAGACTGCGCCCGACACTGGCAACTTCAACACTATGAGTCAGACGATTATGCGTATGGTCATGTAAGGCAAACGGATGAACCTGCGTTTTACGGGCGAGACGGCGAAAACCACTGGAAAAAACCACACGATCATAATCAATATGAAAATCAGTACGCAGTGCATCAGCCCCCTCTTCACTTGAAGCGGTCACTGTAGGCACAATACAACCATTTTCCGGCTTAAAGCGCTGGGTACTGAGCAACTTAGTCCAGTCCATGCAATATGATGATTTTTTCATATTCAGATAAATTGAAAGCTTCATATGCCGGCTGAGATTATCAGTCGCCATTCTTTAGCTCAGTTTCAACTCATTTATTCCTTCGTTATTATGTTGAAATAATCATAGCATGCAAAAAGTCACATTGTGATTAATTTTAAAAATGATTTTTCCACTCCCTTAAATAAGTAAACACTGCCAATGGTTGGGCAAGCTGCTGCTCTGAGAGGCCTTTTTGGCGTAATGTGGCCATCACTTCTGGCTGACTGGTACGCAAAAAAGGATTGATTGTGCGTTCATGTGCCAGACTTACCGGTAAGGTAGGTAATTTATCTGCCTGTACTAATGCATTTCTGATTGCAGAATTATTCGGTTCAACGACTTGTGCAAATTTCAAATTTGCTGCGGTATATTCATGTGCCGGATAAAACAAGGTATCAGGCGGCAGACTGTTTAAACGCTGCAAACTGCTGAACAATTGTGCCATAGTCCCATTCACTCGTCCGCAGCCTGCACTAAACAGCGTATCACCACAAAATACTCTGTAACGACCGGCAGAATCGCACACCAGATAAGCTAAATGATCAGTAGTATGCCCGGGAATATGCCAAACTGTTACATGCTGACCGAATACTTGGAATTTACTGCCTTCAGTTACGGGTATATTCACAATATGCCAATCAATGCAACCGATAATCTGGCATTGCGAATAATGTTTTTTTAATTCCGCCACCCCATCAATATGGTCATAATGAGAATGAGTAAGCCAGATAGCATCTAGGGTCAGATTGTGTTCAGTCAGATAATTTATAACAACAGGTGCTTCGCCCGGATCAATTACTATAGCCTGATTTTCTTGCTGCAACAGCCAGATATAGTTATCAGAAAGAGCGGGTAACGGGATTATTTTCATGACAAATATAAATTTATTAACAATATAACAACCAGTACTGCAAAGCAATCAGCGTTTTTCCATCATGAATCTGATTATTTGCCAGTGCCGAACGCACTTGCTCACGATTGAGCAACACCGGTTCAATAATTTCATCTTCATCCGCCGCCAGAACACTATTTGGTTGCACATGTTCAGCCAGATAAAGATACATTTTTTCATCACCGAAACCAGGAACAGTATAAAAAGTATGTATCAGTTTTACTTCAGCAGCAGTATAAGGGGTTTCTTCAGCCAGTTCGCGCAAAGCAGCATGCGCAGGATCTTCATTTTTTCCGTCCAGCTTACCAGCGGGGATTTCCAGTAAAGCCTCACCTACCGGATAGCGCCACTGTCGTACTAATACCACTTTTTGCTCAGCCGTAACCGCAAGTACAGCCGCGGCACCCGGATGCTGTACAACTACCCGCTGTGCCTGATTGCCATTGGGTAAACGAACAGTGTCTTCTAAAACATTTAAAAAGGAACCGCGATAAACTTCTTTACTGGAAATTTTGGTTTCAGTCAGATCCATATTGATACTTTCTACATGTCTAAAAACACTAGCGTAGTCATTTCAGCAGCAGAAGGCAATATGGCATGTCCGGCTTTAGTTTAAAATTATTAATTGTATATTCGTCGTATGATTGGATTGATTATGTATTTATCTTTATTTGCCATTGCTGCCGGCGCAGCTCTGGGTGCCATCATGCGCTGGCTTCTGGGAATCTCGCTGAATACGCTTCATTCCGGTTTGCCCTATGGCACACTGCTGGCAAACTGGATCGGTGCTTATCTGATTGGTCTGTTCAGTGCATTGTGTATACACTTTACCCAGATCGCTCCGGAATGGCGTCTGTTTGTTATTACTGGTTTTCTCGGCGGGCTGACTACGTTTTCCACCTTCTCATTCGAAGCCGTGCAAATGCTTTTGTCACAACGTTATACTCTGGCAGTAACACATATACTGCTGCATACAGGCGGTTCTTTACTGCTGACTATTCTGGGTTTGGTAACTGTGCACTGGTGGCTTAAAACCGGCTAAGATATGATTTTGTATTGATGGCGAGCTTTGTAAAAAGCCGAGTTACTATTAACCATCGACAGGCTGAGCTGGAGTATCCAGAATTAACTGATAAAGTGCCGCATCCAGCCAGTGACCAAATTTAAAACCAATCTGAGGCAATGTGCCGACATGTTTGAAGCCAAGCTGTTTATGCAGAGCAATACTGCTGTCATTGGCTGCATCAATCACACCCATTAATACATGTAAATCAGCCTGACGTGCACGTACAATCAGTTCCTGCATCAGTTTGCGTGCCAGTCCCTGCCGGCGACAGTCATTACGCACATATACACTGTGTTCCACCGTATATTTATTGGCAGGATAATCACGGAATGCACCCCATGAAGCAAAAGCCAACAGTTCACCCTGACTATTTACTGCACCGATAACCGGAAAATTGCGCTCACGTTTAGCTGCAAACCAGCCATGCATAAATGATAGTGAACGGGGCTCATAATCATACAGTGCAGTTGAGGTGGCGATAGTATCGTTAAACAGCGCCAGAATGGCTGCCGCATGTTCTTTTTCATTACATTCAATCAGCTCAACTGCGTTACTTTTGCCGGTATTCATTTTTTTTCCCATATAAAAAAACTGCCTGTAAACACAGGCAGCTTATAAATATTAAACTACACCTTTTTTAGCCAGATAACCTTCATAATCACCCAGATAATATTCATAACCACCTTCACCATCCAGCTCAATAATCTGTGTAGCCAGACTGGAAACAAACTGGCGGTCATGAGATACAAACACAAGAGTACCCGGGAATTTTTCCAGCGCCATATTCAGCGCCTCAATACTTTCCATATCCATATGATTTGTAGGTTCATCCATAACCAGCACATTAGGTTCCTGCAAAATCAGTTTACCATATAGCATACGGCCTTTTTCACCACCGGAAAGTACCTGTACCTGCTTGCCGACTTCATTACTGCCAAAAAGCAGACGGCCTAAAGTACCGCGAATCACCTGCTCATCATCGCCTTCCTTGCCCCACTGACGCATCCATTCAGTCAAAGTCATAGATACATCGAAATCATTTTCATGATCTTGCGGGTAATAGCCAACCTGTGCTTTCTCTGCCCATTTTATAGTACCGCTATCTGCTTTAATGCCATCAGTGTATGCTTCATTATATGCACCAGCCAGTAATTTCAGCAGTGTAGATTTACCGGCACCGTTAGGACCGATAATTGCCAGACGTTCACCGGCATCAAGCATCAGATTCAGCTTTTTAAACAATTGCCGGTCAAAACGTTTTGATAAATCCTCAACTTCAAGCGCCTGCCGATGCAGCTTTTTCTTATCATCAAAATTAAAGCGGATAAACGGGCTTTGACGGCTGGAAGGTTTCACTTCCACCATATCTGCCTTAATTTTATCAGCCAGTTTCGCCCGGCTGGTTGCCTGTCTTGCCTTGGATTTATTGGCAGAAAAACGTGCCACAAACTCCTGTAATTCCTGAAGTTTTTCCTTAGCTTTAGCATTATCCTTTAAAGTACGTTCACGTGCCTGTGCAGAGGCAAGCATATAATCATCGTAGTTGCCCGGATACAATGTAATGCCACCATAGTCTACATCGGCCATATAAGTACATACTTCATTCAGAAAATGGCGATCGTGCGAAATAATAATCATGGTGGATTCATAGCTGTTCAACACACCTTCCAGCCAGCGAATAGTATTAATATCCAGATTATTGGTCGGTTCATCCAGCAACAGCACATCCGGTTTGGAAAACAGTGCCTGTGCCAGTAATACGCGCAGTTTAAAACCCGGTGCAACTTCACTCATGCTGGCATTATGCAGATGCTCATCGATACCGACACCGGCAAGTAATTCTCCCGCCCGTGCCTCAGCTGTATAGCCGTCATACTCGGCAAATTTTGTTTCCAGATCGGCTGCACGCATATAATCATCTTCAGTGGCATCCGGATTAGCATAAATGGCGTCGCGTTCTGTCATGGCTGCCCACATTTCTGTGTGCCCCATCAGTACCACGTCCAGTACGCGCATATCCTCATACGCAAACTGATCCTGTCTCAGCTTACCCAGACGCAGGCCTTGATCAATGGCCACCTCACCACTAGTGGGTTCGAGATCACCGCCGAGAATCTTCATAAAAGTTGATTTACCCGAGCCATTAGCACCAATCAACCCATAACGATGGCCTCCACCGAACTTAACCGATACATTCTCAAACAATGGCTTCGCGCCAAACTGCATCGTAATATTATTGGTACTGATCACTGCAATACTTCCTTTAAATTCCTGACAAAATATTCTGATTTTAACACAGACACGTGCCAAAATTCGGCAAAGTCTGTGCTGTCGTTTACAATATCGTTATTTAAAATGCAAAAGTACCTTTGATTTATCGCAAATTTATCATGCCATGTTCAGATTAAATCCGAAACTGATTGCCTTATTACTATTTTGTGGTGCCATTGCCGGCGTGGCAGGCATGTCACTTATCGGATTATTGCATTTCATTCAGCAGTTAGTGTACGGAATAGTCCGTACAGACGGCATCACATTTCGTAATATTGTCGAACAAACCACAGCCATACATCGTTTACTTGCATTAAGTGCATGTGGCGTAATAGCGGGCGCCGGCTGGTATCTGCTGCACCGTTTTGCTCCCAAACTGGTTGATATCAGGGAAGCAATTGGCAACAGTGCCACACCTATACCGTTAGTTTCTACTTTCTTTCATGGTATGTTACAGATATTCACAGTAGGCATGGGTTCACCTCTCGGACGTGAGACAGCACCACGTGAAATCAGTTCAGCCATTGCAGATTTTATCGGCCGGCGATTTAACATCAGTACAGAAGAGAGAAAAGTCCTGCTTGCCTGTAGTGCAGCCGCCGGTCTGTCCGCGGTTTTTGATGTACCTCTGGCCGGTGCTCTGTTTGCCCTGGAAACTTTATTATTCAGTTTTCAGCGCAATACCGTTATTGCGGCTTTAATCTGCTGTACAACCGCAGCATGGGTAGGCCGGATCGGACTGGGTAGCCAGCCAGCCTATCAGCTACCGGCAATTACCCTGAACAGTCCACTGTTAATCTGGTCGTTGTTGCTGGGACCACTGATTGTTGCATTCTCATGGCTGTTACAATACCAGCTCGCCTATTGCAAACCGGCTGTACGTACCAGCCCCAAGCTGATCTTTATCAGTATCGGTGCCTTTATACTTATCGGGGTTTTGTCCATGCAACTGCCGGAGATACTTGGTAACGGAAAAGCCGGTAATGAACTGTTATTTAATGACCAGATAAGCTGGCATTATGCTCTGGCACTATTAATCGGTAAATGGCTGGCGCTTCTACTGGCCACCCGTGCCGGAGCATACGGGGGATTTATTACTCCTTCGATGATGCTTGGCGGTCTGATTGCATTACTGGCAGCCACTGCATGGAACAGCATGCTGCCACCTGTTCCCATAGTCGCCGCAGTTGTAACCGGAGCTACCGTTTTTCTGGCAGTACAGCAAAAAATGCCTCTTACCGCCATATTATTTGTATTGGAAATAACCAATATTACGCCCGACATGATAATGCCAATTTGCCTGTGTCTGCTTACAGCACTATCCTGCCAGCAAGGATTGAGCAAAAAACAAAGTTAAACAGTATATATAATAATTTTACTACTCAGACCAGACAGTTTTCTGCTTCTGCCAGCCAGTCTCGAGCCTGTAAATATCCGGCCAGACCGGCTTCTGCAGAACCAGGTACCGGTTCATACTGATATTCAAAGCGGGCTAAAGGCGGCATAGACATCAGAATAGATTCTGTTCGCCCGCCGGCATGTAAACCAAACTGAGTGCCTCTGTCCCACAATAAATTAAATTCAATATAACGTCCGCGCCTGTATAATTGAAACTGACGTTCACGCTCGCCAAAATCCATATTTTTGCGCCGCGCCACAATAGGCAGATAAGCTTGTAAATAAGCAGCACTTATTGCACGTACAAAAGCAAAACAACGAGCAAAATCCCAGCGGTTTAAATCATCAAAAAATAAACCGCCTACCCCTCGCTGTTCCTGCCGGTGAGGCAGATAGAAATAACGGTCACACCACTCTTTAAATTCAGAATATACCGTTTCACCAAAAGGCAGACACGCATCATAAGCAACCTTATGCCAATGCACTACATCTTCAATAAATGGATAAAAGGGGGTCAAATCAAAACCGCCGCCAAACCACCAGACCGGATTACTGCGTTCCGGATATGCAATGAATAAACGTACATTCGCATGACTGGTAGGTATATATGGATTACACGGATGTACCACCATTGACACCCCCATTGCTTCATAAGGAGCTCCTGCCAGATACTGGCGTTTACGCACAGCTGAAGCCGGCATAGCGGTACCCTTAACATGAGAAAAATTAACGCCAGCCTGTTCAAACACAGCACCTTGTTTGAGCACCATACTGCGCCCGTTTCCCAATTTGCCAGACCATTCATCTGTTACAAACCCCGCAGTACCATCTTCTTTTGCCAGGGCATCAGCCAAATGTAATTGTAAGTTTTGAAAAAAATCCAGATTTTGATTAAAGACATCGCAACTCATAAAAAACCGCAAACTAAGTTTAATTAATATATGTATAATATTAATTAATATTTGTAATACACAATCTACAATAACAGATTATTTTAATCAGTATTATTGTTACCTGACAGTATTTATCGCTTATTTAACAATACGAAACTATCAGTATAAATATTAAAACATGATATTTTTTGTATATTGTACATTTAATCAACACACTAAATCCGAAAAGGAAATCTGAATGCAACTTTATATTTATGACCATTGTCCCTACTGTGTACGAGCCAGAATGATATTCGGTAAAAAAATAGTACCGGTAGAAAATATCTTTCTGCTGAATGATGACGAAGACACTCCGAATAAATTAATCGGAAAAAAAATGGTACCGATTCTGGTAAAAGATGATGGTACTGCCATGGGAGAAAGTCTAGATATCGTTCACTACATTGACCAGCTTTCTGGTACTACTCTTATAAACAATACAGTACGGCCTGAAATTGAGGGCTGGATAAAAATTGTTGATACTTACCGTAATTTCCTGACTTTACCGCGCTGCATCAGTATTAACCTGCCTGAGTTTGCGACTCAGAATGCCATCAACTATTTCATCAACAAAAAAACAGCTATTTTTGGTGATTTTCAGCACCATTTACAAAACAGTCAAACCTATATTAACCGGTTCAATGCCGATCTGATTGCACTATCGCCGCTAATTGTGAATGATCATGGTAGTAATGGTACTTTCGGAATGGAAGATATTCTTTTATTTCCTTTATTGCGCAATATGACTATGGTCAAAGGAATAGAATGGACTGCGCCGGTGCTGGATTATATGCACAGCATTAGCCGGATTACCCGCATTCCATTGTTTGATGACCGCGCAATCTGATTATTAAGCAGTTTTTTGGCAGCCGGCAAAACATAAAGGCTGCCATTTTTATAAAAATTTATTCGAAAATATCGATTTTAAATGATTTTCAACAATAATCTTGTTTTGTTGGTTACACAATATTACAATAAAAACAATATTGATAAAGAATTAATATAAATATTTTATTTATTTATAACATATAGTTATATAAATAAATAGTAAGAAAATATTTACTTTATTATTTTTGAAATAAATAATCAATTTTAAGAGGAAATACAGCATGTCTAAAACGAAAACTGTATCAGAAATATTGGTTGATGTTCTTACTGAAGCAGGTGTCAGCAACTGTTACGGCATTATCGGTGATACCCTGAACTTTGTTGGCAAAGCGATAGAAAAAAGTAGCATTAACTGGGTGCATACACGTCATGAAGAAGCAGCTGCCTTTGCTGCCGGCGCTGAAGCTCTGATTACAAACAAACTTACTGCATGTGCCGGTTCCTGCGGTCCCGGCAGCTTGCATCTGATTAACGGCTTATACGAATCCAACCGCAATAATGCACCAGTAATTGTTATTGCCAGTCAGCTGGCCGCCACTTCTATGGGCACCGGATTCCCGCAGGAAGTGGATTTCCTCAAGGTCTATCAGGATACAAGCGTTTTCTGCCAGATGGTAAACCAGCCGGAAGAAGCTCAGCGTATATTCACTCAGGCCGCACAAGCTGCCATTAATAAACGCGGTGTAGCCGTTGTTATTCTGCCCAGCGACATCAGCAAAATGGAAGTAGCTGAGAAACCAGTAAAAATATGGCACCCACAACCAGTTACCCGTCCGAATGATAACGAAATCGAAGAACTGGTCAAAGCGATTAATCAGGGAAATAAAATCACCATTTACGCTGGTTTTGGCGCTAAAGATGCACATGATGAAGTAATTGCACTGGCAGAAAAACTAAAGGCACCAGTTGTACACACTTCCCGTGCTAAAGACAGCATTGCCTGGGATAATCCTTATCAGGTGGGCATGACCGGGATGTTTGGTACTAAGGCTGGTTATGATGCCATCAAAAACTGCGATACCTTATTATTACTCGGTTGCAGCTTTGCATGGTCTGAATATTATCCAGAAAAGGCCAATATCATCCAGATTGATCATGAAGCTACTCAGTTAGGCTTGCGTCATCCGATTAATCTGGGGCTGGTTGGTGATGTTAAAACCACTCTGCAAACAATTTTGCCGAAAATACAAACTCGTAACGACAGCAGTTTTCTGGAGCACCATACCGCTTTATTTGCCAAAATTATGGATAAATTTGAAACGTATGCCACTCCAGATGACAAACACCCAATTCACCCCCAGCAACTAATCGAATTGATAGATAAGTATGCCAGTGATGATGCATTGATTACCGCAGATGTAGGAACTCCAATGCTGTGGGGAGCCCGCTATTTAACCATGAATGGCAAACGGCGCTTCCTGACCAGCCTTAAACATGGCACCATGTCAAACGGTATGCCACAGGCTTATGGTTTCCAGAAAGCCTTTCCGGGCAGACAAGTCATTTCTTTATCCGGAGATGGCGGTTTAGCCATGCTGATGGGTGATTTGCTTACTGCCAAACAGGAAAATCTGCCGATTAAAATAGTTGTTTTCAACAACAGTTCCCTGAACTTCGTAGAGCAGGAACAAAAAGGCGAAGGTTTGGTAGAAGTCTATGTTGACCTGAAAAACGGTGACTTCAAAACCATTGCAGAAGGCTGTGGTTTCAGTGCTCAAAGCGTAAGCAAATCTTCTGAGCTAGAAGCCGCTGTAAAAACATTCCTTGCACACGAAGGCCCGGCATTACTGGATGTCGTAATCAGTGACAAAGAACTGATAATGCCACCAGCAATCAGCTATGAAAATGTGAAAAACATGGTCTGGTATGGTTCTAAAGCTATCCTCGAAGGTAAAGGCAAAGAAGTTATCGATATGATCAAAAATAACATCTAAACCTTTTAACAGGCCCGCTGATTGATACAGCGGGCGCTTTTTTACACATTAATCAAAAATAATTATTTAAATTAATAATTTAATTTTATTCTTGAATCTCTTATTATTTGAAATAAAAAATAAGTCAAAATTTATGCACACTATTCATAGCCGTATTAGACAAGCTAGAACTAATAAAGGTTTAACCCAAGCTGAATTAGCAGAGAAGTTAAATATATCAATTACAGCTATCCAACTATGGGAAAATAAAGATGAAACTAAAGCCACAGCTCCAAAAAGAAAACGGTTAGAGGAAGTAGCAAAAATTTTAGGAGTAACGATTACATGGCTATATACAGGGGAAAATTTTATACAAACAGATGAAAATCCAAAACCAACTGAAAACCCCAGTCCTAGCGAGGGATATAAAAAAGTTATGATATACACTATTGATTTATCAAAAAATCATGAAAATATCAAATGGATTTTATCAGAATTTGAAGAACCCCTGCTCATAAATAATAATTGGTTCAGATCTAAAAATTTAATCCCTGATGATTTGCGTGCCATGCGTGTAAAAGGTAACAGCATGGCTCCTAACTTGGAAAATAACGACATTGTTATAATAAACACTAATGATGTTGAGCCTGTTGATGATGAAACATATGCTATTATTTACAATAAACATTTTTTTATAAGACAAATCCGTCAAACTGTTGATGGTATAAATCTCATAAGCTCAAATAGTGATTATGAAACTATTAAAATTTCTTCTAATCATCTAAATAATTTTATAATTTTAGGAAAAAAAGTCTGGCGCTGTGGCTAGTTAATATTCTTTATTTCTTTTTTATCTTCTGACATTTTTAAAATAGACATCAAAATTTTTTATACATTTAACATAAAATATTTTTCTAATTCATAAAGATAGCTAATTAATATGAAATAAAATTTTAGTGATACAAAATACAAATATCCGGCAGCATCAACAATCTAAAAGCAACTTCAAAATTAAAAAATATTATATTTTTAACAACAATCTATTCTATTTTTATATTTTTTAAAATCAAATAGTTAATTATTAACATTAATTACTCCTTTTCATTCCAAAGAATTTAAAGTATTGTTATTTCTTAACTTTTATTCGAACCGAGTAAAAGTTATCTGTCAGTAGTGATTTCGGAAAGTCAAGCATTCCAGACCACACGGAAACACGACTGATCTAAAAATTAATATGGTCATTAAATGTAATAATAAACTACCCGGCTCTTGATAACATTGATTGCTGGGTAGTTTTCGTTTCTGTACTTAATAATTTATCCAGACAACTTCAATATGATGTATCAGGATAATCGGCATAATCACAGATTGCGTACAGCTTTCTTCATTTTACGCAACCATTTGCGCTGGCTGCGCATGTCTGGCATTCCTGCTGCTCCATACTGCCAGTCTATATACTGTGTCAATAAAGCAGCCAAATCTTCATTAAGCAAATTATGCTCTACCAGAATATTTTGTAACTCAAGCGGACCGATTGCAGATAATTCTGACTCTTCACCTTCTACAATAGTCTGCTTAAGCAGATTAATACCATCGGTTAATGGCTGAGTCTGCACATTACCCTGACGGCGTAACCAGAAAATCAGAGGAAGGGACGTAATGACAATTGCGATTATAATGACTATTATCAGTACATATACAGGTATATTTTTTAAATTCAGCCAGCTAAGTATTGACTTCTGACTGCCCCTATCATAATTAACCACCCATTGCTGCCAGTAAAACTGACCATTATCCAGATATTTCTGTAATAACGGAAAAGCTGAAGATAATCCGGCACGCTGTTCTGCCGGTAAAGCACTTTCCACCCCTTTGTCTACACGTACTGATGAAACTGCCGTGGTCGGATCTACCCGTTTCCATAAACCCTTTTCAGCAATCCAGATTTCAGTCCATGCATGTGCATCCTTACTACGAATTTGCCAGAACTTATTGTCAGGGTGATATTCTCCTCCCTGATAACCAATTACGATTCGTGCCGGTACACCGATTGAACGAGCCAGCCACACCATAGCATCTGCATAATCTTCACAAAAACCTTCATGTCCCTCGAATAAAAAATAATCTATTTTATTCTGTGTTTCATGGTTCCGTTTTGGGGTTAGAGTATATTGAAAATGACTGCTTTTGAAATAAGCTAGTATATGATTGATAAACTCTTCGCTGCCACCAGATTTGTCCGCCAGCTGTTTTGCCAGCCTGCGAGTTTCAGGATTCAGTCCATCCGGCAACTGCGTATAATAATTCAGTAAAGCCTGATCCATTTGCTGACGCAGGTATGGTGTCATCTGAGAATATAAATGTACCCTGCGCAGACCTTCGCGACTATTATTGACCCTGACAACGTTACCTACTCGCCGGCTGAAGCCAAACTGTTCATTAGGCAAAGGCTGATCCAGAGCCGGTAATCGTCCGTGATCATCCTGAATAATCAGCTGATATCCTACCATTTTGCTATCGGTACGCTGTTCCAGCAAAGCTCTGCTTGGCAGCTGTAAAGTATCTTCATCCGTATATTGTTCTTTTACCGCATGCCATTTTCCGTCCGTGTTATTACCCATTACCATTACACGCCAGTACATATCAGCATTGCGTGGAATAGCATCATTATCAAAGATAACATTGAAAGCCAGTTCATTACTCAGAATCAGATTGCTGACACTCCCTGATTCAAGGGTATCCGACAATCCTGTAACAGATGATTGCTGCGGCTGCGGCACACCCCATAATGGCGTATTTCTGCGCGGCATTGCTATAAATAAAATAACGGCCAGTGGAAAAGACAGAATTAAAATTACTGCACCCTGCCGTATTGCCGTCATCGGTTTGATGCCCGCCAGTAATCCCAGAGATGAAATCAGGCAGAACAACGCTACAATCAGCCAGGGAGCCATTAATATACTTTGATTAAACAGCAGACCGCCGCCCATCAGTACTAGCTGAGCTAACAATAATATTTGCCAGTCGCGTAAGGTTTCACCTTCAAATGCCTTGAGTATTATCATTAACATGAGCAAAGAAACACTGGCATCCCGGCCAATAATCGTTCCCACACGAAAATATACCCATACAGAAGTTGCCACCAGCAATATTATTAATGCCCATAACGGCAATTTTTTAATACTGGTAAATAGCAAAGCAACGCGCGCAATCCACAACAGAGCGAATGCAGCGCACACACTCAGAGGTAATTCAAATAATAAGGGTAACGATACCCATGCCAGCATCAGTAACAGAATAAGCTGGGTGCGTACAGATGGGGATTTACGTAAAAAAACCGGATCAGCAAGCCACATTACCATCTACCCAAAGCATTCAGACATTTTGTCCGTTGACCTGTCGTTGCCTCATAGCGCTGTCTTGGTAACTCCAGTATATATTTTTCCCCGATAGCATCTGCTGCCAGTACCCGATAGCACATCATACTCGCCATCTTTTCCAGGCTGGTTCCCTGAGGATAATCCCGATAGGAAATCAGTAGCGGCTCTACCCGCTTACCTCCCTGTTCAAAATATTTATCCAATAAATCACCTGTTTTGGCATAATGTTTCCATGCTATCTGCCGCATTGAAGCTGAACTCTGATGAGGCAGCAGATAAGCCGGATCCTGACCGCTCAGACTGATTTGGGTGCTGGGTTCGTCATCACTGCTACGCTGTGCTGAAATAGTATGTTCTAAAGGTTCTGGAAAAATCACAAGTTCTTCAGTAAATTCCCATTGAGTTTTAATCATCAGCAACCCAAATGGCGCCATACTGGCTCCGGCAAGTATTAACGGTGGCAGAATACCGCGGCGCTGCGGAGGTAATTTCCAGAGAAATTCAGTATTTTCTGGTGTAATTGTCCACAATTCCCAGTCACTGGCTGTGCCGGTTATTTCCTGTGCTGTTTGCAGCCATAACCAGCGTGTACGTTTGCAACTGTCACAGGCTTGCAAAGTCAAAACACACTCTTTACCAGCAAAATATTCCTGTTGGGGTTTAATCGCCAATACTATCCCAGTAAGCTGGCGGACACCGGCAAGTGCACCAAATAATAAAATGCCCACTAACCAGAACACCAGTGCATGGGCTACGTTTACCTGATAATTAACTGCCATAACCCATAACAGAAAACTGGCAATAGCCACACCCCAGCCCATACGTGTCAGGTTGACACGTATATTACGTGCACGCAAAGCTGTGTGCCCGTCAATAAGTGTAGGTGCAGGTGCCTCAGACCACAGCCACATGGTCCAGCATTCCTGTAAGTAAAGTACTGCTTCGGGACTGACTTTGTAAGGGTTGCAGGCGGTGCGCCGCTACTGCTACCCAGACAGCTTTCACATCTTCCGGAACAACATGTGCCCTTCCCTGTACCCATGCATATGCTTTTGCAGCCTGAACTACCGCCAATCCGGCACGCGGACTCAACCCGACTGCGAATGTACCCGGAGTACGCGTAGCTGCAACTAGCCGATAAATATAATCCGCCGCAGCTGTAGATAAATTTATTTTGGATACTTCTGCCTGCCATTGCTGTAATATTTCCGCATTGCATACTGCTTTAATGCGCGGCACAAACTGGCGACGCCCGCCAGAGATGTAGAGCTGTTTTTCTTCTTTTTCTGCCGGATAGCCAATACTCAGACACATCATAAACCGGTCCAGCTGCGATTCAGGTAAAGGGTAAGTACCCAGCTGTTCTGTCGGATTCTGGGTAGCAACTACAAGAAATGGTTTCGGCAGCGCATAGGTTTTACCATCCACAGATACCTGCCCCTCTTCCATAGCTTCAAGCAAAGCCGATTGCAGTTTGGGAGAAGCACGGTTAATTTCATCAGCCAGTAAAAAAGAATTGAAAACCGGTCCCGGATGAAAAATAAACTCGTTGGAATTTGGCTGGAATATACTGACTCCCAGCAAATCAGCCGGTAACATATCGTTAGTAAATTGTACGCGCTGGTAATTTAATCCTAGTACCGCTGCCAGTGCATGCGCCAGTGTGGTTTTACCAACTCCTGGTACATCTTCAAGCAGAATATGTCCGCGTGCCAGTACACAGGTAACAATTTGTATCAGCAATTGTTGTTTGCCCAGAATAAGGGCATTGAGTTGTTTGAAAATCGGTTCGAGTTTTGGGTTCATATTTGGATACAGTAATAATAAAAAATCCGGCAGTGATATCGGGTTTGTTATCGCAGAATGTAACTACTGGACATAATTCTGTATTATTTATACAAAATTTATTTTGTACATATATTTTTGTAGCAATACATACGTATATAAATTGTTAAAATTAAATTTTATAACTAATATTAACACTATTAATGAGTATGTGTACATTACTCAATGCGAATATATTCCACCGTTAATATTTCAATATTTTCCACTCCGTCAGGGCCATGCAAACGCACTTCATCACCTACATGTGCTTTTAATAAAGTACGCGCAAGCGGTGAAACCCAGGAAATTTTATTTCTACTGGTATCGATTTCATCTGTACCAACAATACGTACAGTCTGCTCCTGACCATTGCCGCGTAAAATAGTTACAGTAGCACTAAAAAAAATCTGATCACTGGGTTCACGTGCTTCCGGGTCAATAACCTGTGCAGCTTCCAGTCTTTTAGTTAGAAAGCGGATACGTCGGTCAATTTCACGCAACCTGCGTTTCCCATACAGATAATCACCATTTTCACTTCGGTCACCATTACCCGCCGCCCAGTTCACCACATTAACAATTTCAGGGCGTTCTTTATGAACAAGCTGATAAAGCTCATCCTGTAAAGCCTGATGGCCCGAAGGGGTAATATAATTAGGTGCAGTCTGGGGTGCTGACACATTACTCATAAACTGTCTCCATAATTGACACAAAAAGGCTGTCTGAAAACACAGACAGCCTGCATGATTCTTCCAGAATTCAGCGATTATTTACGCTGGGCATCTACAGCAGCCAAAGCCACCATATTTACTATACGGCGTACAGAAGCCATAGGAGTAACAATATGTACAGATTCATTCATACCCATCAGAATCGGGCCAATTGTTACGCCATGAGATGAAGTACGTAATAGATTGTAACTGATATTCGCTGCTTCAACATTCGGCATTACCAGCAAGTTTGCAGCACCTTTGAGTTTGCAGTCCGGCATCAGTTTCTGACGCAGTTTTTCATCCAGTGCCAGATCACCCTGCATTTCACCATCCACATTCAGTTCCGGAGCCGCCTCTTTAATTAAAGCAAGCGCTTCCTGCATTTTGGTGCTGCTTGGCTGATCGAGTGAACCGAAGTTTGAATTGGACAACAAAGCCACTTTTGGTTCTATACCAAAACGTTTCATTTCATCAACACACATCAGTGTATTAGCAGCAATCTGCTCTGCAGTCGGTTCCGGATTAACATAGGTATCAGCAATAAACATATTACCTGAAGTCATAATCAGTGCGTTCATAGCACAGGCATTCTGTTCAGGATTGTTATAGCCGATTACTTCTTCCAGAATATTGAAATGATCATGGAAGCGACCTACCGTGCCACACAATAATGCATCTGCACTGCCCATCCGCACCAGCATTGCACCAATCAGAGTAGAACTGCTAATCATCCGGCGCCGGGCCATTTCCTCGGTGACACCGTGACGTTTACGCAGCTCGTAATATGCCTGCCAGTATTCACGGTAACGAGGATCATCCTGATTATTAACAATCTCAAAATCCTTGCCTGGCTGTATAGTCAGACCCAGTTTTTTCGAACGTGCTTCAATTACTGCCGGCCGGCCAATCAGAATCGGGAAGGCCAGCTTGTGATTAACAATGTGCTGCGTTGCATGCAGAACACGTTCATCCTCACCTTCACACAATACTACACGTTTCAGTTCTTTTTTCGCCTGAGAGAATACCGGTTTCATAAACAGGCTGGATTTATAGACAAACTGACTCAGTTTCTCTACATAGGCTTCCATGTCATCAATCGGACGAGTTGCCACACCGGAATCCATAGCGGCTTTGGCTACAGCAGGTGCCACTACAGCAATCAAACGAGGGTCAAATGGCTTCGGAATCAGATATTCACGTCCAAAAGAAAGCTCGGTATTGCCATAAGCAGCAGAGACTTCATCACTCAGCTCAGCTTTGGCCAGTTCAGCAATAGCATGCACACAGGCCAGCTTCATCTGCTCATTAATGGTAGTTGCACCTACATCCAGTGCACCACGGAAAATAAACGGGAAGCATAGAACATTATTTACCTGATTCGGAAAATCAGAACGTCCGGTACCAATTACCGCATCCGGTCGTGCAGCTTTAGCTTCAGGCGGCCAGATTTCCGGAGTCGGATTAGCCATAGCCAGAATAATCGGATCTTTGGCCATAGTTTTGAGCATATCCACGCTCAACACATTCGGACCAGATAATCCGAGGAAAATATCTTTGTCATGAACAGCATCAGCAAGCTTACGCTGACCATTATCCGGTATAGCGAATAATTTTTTCGATTCCACCATGTTTTCTTCACGATTCTGGTAAATCACACCTTTTGAATCGCACACAGTGATATTTTCACGCTTCATACCCAGCGCAACCAGCAGCTCCAGACAGGCAATCGCTGCTGCACCGGCTCCGGAACATACTAGTTTAACCTGACTGATATCTTTACCAACAACTTCAAGACCATTTTTAATCGCTGCTGCAGTAATAATTGCTGTACCATGCTGATCATCATGGAATACCGGAATATTGCAACGCTCACGCAGTTTTTTCTCAATATAAAAACATTCCGGCGCTTTAATATCTTCAAGGTTAATACCGCCGAATGTCGGTTCCAGTGAAGCAATAATATCTACCAGTTTGTCCGGATCAGTTTCATTAATTTCGATATCGAATACATCAATACCACCGAATTTTTTGAACAGTACTCCCTTACCTTCCATCACTGGTTTTCCGGCCAGAGCACCGATATTACCCAAACCCAGTACCGCTGTACCATTGGAAATAACTGCAACCAGATTACCGCGTGCAGTATATCTGTATGCATTCAGGGGATCACGGTGAATTTCCATACACGGTGCAGCCACACCCGGTGAATAAGCCAGTGACAAATCATATTGAGTAGCCAATGGTTTGGTAGGCGTAATTTGAATTTTACCGGGACGGGGTTCTTCGTGAAAATGTAATGCTGCTTCTTTGATTAATTCATCCATATCTTTTCTCAGTCTTAGGTTTTCAACACCAGTAAGCTGTTCTTGAAAGAGCACGCTAAAAAGTCACTTTTACCCGAGCAATTTACTAAATATGGCCAAGATAAAAGTTATTCACATTATAGCGTTAATTAACAAAATCATACACCGCTTTATTATCAGTATAATCAATTGCCATTCATTGTAAACATCCGCTTCTTGCGATTCTGCTGGATTTAAAACAACTATTCTTTAAACCGGAAAATACGTTTTCTTATTTTTATAAAACATCAGTCGGTATTTATTAAAATTATTTTTACCGGTTAATTTAAATTCATTCTGAATCATCATATTCCATGCAATACAGCCTACTGATTAATTTATATAGATTCAGGAAATACAGTTCAGTTAAACTAATTAAAAAGAGAAATTATAGTTTTATAATCTGACCATATTATTCAGAATATAATTTATTTAAATGAAACCTATGCTATTAATCAGACAATGATTTCAGCAAATTTTAACTGATATATCAATAAGCCGGCGCATCTGATATCTGAAACGCCGGCTTTTCTTTTAAATATCGAATTCAATATATTATATTTAAAGATTATAAAGTAAGTTCCATCTGCATATTTAATAAGTTAAAAGTATTTGCCTGACCAGTGATTTCCTTAAAACCGGTTTGTAGATAAAGGTATACTGCCGGCTTCAGACTGGTATGAATTTCAACATATAGTTTTTTTACACCCAGCATTCTGGCTTTAGCTAGATAACCTCAATAAGCTTTTTATCAATGTGTGTCCGCCCTTTTAAGAACAGCCAGCTTCGGATTATCCTGTATCTGATAATCGCCACCTTCCATTTCAATTAGCCAGCCATGCTGCAAATCACGTAAAGCGGGCTGATAGCGATCACTTAGACTGAAATCTGTACGCTGTCTGCCAAAATTATGATACGTCATTACATAAAATTCAGTATCGGCCAGCCATGGCGATGAGCATACTGCACCAGTTTCTCATCAGGATTAACGGCAACCGGATCAGTTACCAAATTGAGCAAGGGCAAATCATTATGCGAATCACTGTAAAAATACACTTTAGTAAAATCTTCCAGCTGCTGTCCTCGCTGTGCTAGCCACTGCTGCAAGCGGGTAACTTTGCCTTCTTTAAAACTGGGCGTACCTGTATAGTGTCCGGTATAGTTACCGTCTGCATCTGTTACTAACTGCACGCCGATAATATTCTGAATACCAAACGCTTTTGCAATGGGTGCGATAATAAATTCATTAGTAGCAGACAAAAGCAGCATTTCATCACCGGCATCGCGGTGTCCTTGAACCAGCATTTTAGCCATAGTAGAAATATGCGGCACGATAAAATCACGCATATACTCATTATGCATTTCATCCAGCTCTGCGCGGCTAAAGCGCGCCAGTGGTGCAAGCTGGAATTTCAGAAATTCATCAATATCCAGACAGCCATTCAGGTAATCCTGGTAAAATTTGTCGTTTTTCATGTCAACAAACGATTTATCTACCAGCCCTTTTTGCATCAGATACTTCGGCCATTCATTATCTGAATCACAGTTAATCAGTGTGTGGTCAAGGTCAAAAATAGCCAGATTCATGCATTTTCCTGTTGTTTAAGTAACTGGCGCAATAATGTAAGAGTGATGCGTCTACCCTGCGCCAGTGAATAATCATTCAGGGTATTAAGCATCAGCAGCAAGCTATCCAGATCTCTGCGCCAGTGAGCCAGCAAATAGCGGATTACTTCTGCGTCAACCGGTATTTGCCGTGCGTGAGCCATGCCTACCAGAGCATTGAATTTTTCTTCATCACTTAATGGTTTGATTTCGTAGACAAGACAATAGGCCATGCGTGTACGTAAATCTTCACGGATCATTAGCTGCTGAGGGGGGATTGCTGAACTTAAAAGCAGATTACCGTGCCGGCTGTTGCGAAAATGGTTGAAGAGAGAAAATAGTTGCTGCTGTTCAGTGGCACTGAGTAATTCAATCTGGTCTACGGCAACACAATCCAGATCGAACAGCCAGTGTCCCAGGCCTTCTCTGGCTGCATCAACATATTCAGCTTTCAGCCCGCGTGACTGTGCTTGTGCCACCCATGCTTTGAGCAAGTGGCTTTTACCACTGCCTGCTTCCCCCCAGACAAAGATAAACGGGTCAGCCTGATGCTGTAACACATAAATCAGTTCCGCATTGGTATGGCCAAGAAATTTATCAAATCCGGGATAGCTACGATCGTCAAAGTCAAATATCAGTTGGTTCACTACAGTAGACCAGTTTGAAAGCTAGTGCGACCTTTGATTGTAGCTGTCTGCTTAGTTCATATCAAGCAGCATAACGATGGAATTTAACTGATGAATAAGGATTTTATATTTAGCGGAAGTGAAAACCAACAGATAAAATATTTACTCCGACGGTTCGGCGGCAAATACCTGTTTCCATAGTTTCTTCACTATCTGATAATATTCAAGTAAGGAAGCATCTATGGGCGTAGTGACTGCGTCACGAAGACGGGTGTTATGCTGTAGCTGTCGATAATAACGATACGCAGTACGGCTGCCTTCCGCCAGTTTACTGTCAATCAGCCCCAGCTCAGCCGCAATACTGAGCAAAGCAATATTGCCATAATTTTGTAATAATTGCGGATACTGATGTGCAAAAGAAAGAATCAGATACTGCACAATGAATTCCACATCAACGACACCGCCGCGGGCATATTTCACGTTACTGTCAACTGGCGGATGTGTAGGGAACATTTTTTCGCGCATGGCAATAATTTCTTTCCGAAGCTGTTCCGCATCACGCTGACGACACAGTATCTCATTCCGTACAGCATCAAAGCGTCTGCCAACTACACTGTCTCCGGCAATAAAGCGGGCACGTGTTAAAGCCTGATGTTCCCATGTCCATGCACTTTCACGTTCATAGCGCTCATAAGCCTGTATATGTGTGACGGTAAAACCGGAATCTCCGTTCGGACGCAGACGTAAATCAATATCATAGAGCATACCGGCGCCAGTCGGAACAGTGAGCCAGCTGGTCAAGCGGCGTGCCAGTCGAGTATAAGTATCGACAGCATCCGGATGATTATCATCAAATACATAAACCAAATCCAGATCAGAAGTATAGCCCAGCTCTTTGCCGCCTAATTTGCCATAACCAATCACAGCAAAGTGCGCAGTATCAGTATGCCTGCGTGGTAATTCAGTCCATACTCTTGTAAGTGCTGCTTGAATAATCAAATCAGCCAAAGCGGAAAGCTGGTCGGATAAAGACTCAACTGTCCACAAGCCAGCCAGATCCTGCACAGCCAGACGGAAAGTCCATGCATGCTGAAACCGGCGTAAAACATCCATCTGGGCTTCAACATCACCGTGACACTCATCAAGCTGATACTCCAGTTCAATCGAGTGAGCTGCCCAATCAGTATCTATACGCATTAATTCGTTGCTAAGCAGCTCATCCAGCAATACCGGATGCTGCTGTAGATAAGTAGCTACCCAGCTACTCTGGCTCATTAAACCAGCCAGTTTTTCCAGAGCCTCAGGATGCTCATGCATAAATGCCAGATAAGAGCTGCGCCGGCCAATGGCCTCAAGAAAATCCAGTAAACGGGCTAAAGTAACATCTGCTTGCGGACATTTCGCAGCAATACTAAGCACTGACGGTATGATTTCGTCAAAGCGCTGTTGCGCAGTGGACGATAGCTGCCGGTACTGACTGCCATGATGCAATTGTTGCAGCCGCTGCAATACATTTTTGGCATCAAACCCGTGCGCAGTCAGCAAAGCGATTTTTTCTTTGTTGTCACTTTCATCCTGCCATACACGCAGCATATCCGGATCGTTTACTTTGGCTTTGTCTTCCGGTTCAGTAAATATTGCTTCGAAAATCTGGTGCACAGCCTGTCTGTGCTGATTCAGGGCAGCCAGATAATCCTTATAGTCGCTGTATCCCATACTTTGTGCCAGCATTTGCTGTTGCTTTTCACCAGTTGGTAACATCTGGGTTTGCTGGTCATCCCAGTATTGCAGCCGGTGTTCGGTATCCCGCAAAAAATAATAGGCTTTCAGTAATGTATCGACACTATCCTCCGACAGCATACCGTGCTGAAGCAAAGCATGCAGCGTTTCCTGTGTACCTTTTAATTGCAGGCTGCGTACCTGTCCGCCCCGTATTAACTGGAATATCTGGGCAACAAATTCCACCTCACGGATACCACCGGCACCAAGTTTGATATTATCAGCCATACCTTTACGGGTAACTTCACGCTGTATCTGCCTATGCAGGTTGCGCATGCCGTCATAAGCATTAAAATCCAGATATTTGCGATATACAAAAGGTCGTACCAGTGCAGCAATATTATTCGGATAGTCTGTGACCAGACGCGCCTTTGTCCATGCATAACGCTCCCACTCCCGTCCCTGCTGAATCAGATAATGCTCCAGTGCGGTTTCATTGATTACCAGAGCTCCGGAATCACCATCTGGACGCAAACGCATATCAACCCGAAAGACCTGACCATCTCCGGTAATATCATTTAACAGAGCAATGATTTTCTGTCCGACTTTTGTAAAAAATTCCTGATTGCTCTTCTGTCGTTTACCATCAGTATTTCCGGCTTCCGGAAACACAAAAATTAAATCAATATCAGAAGATACATTCAGCTCATAGCCACCCATTTTCCCCATACCTACAATACTAAGGCGTTGCTTATCCCCGCTGTACTGGCCGACTGGCTGTCCGTACAAACCAGCATAGTAGGCATGTGCATACTGCTCAGCAATATTTATAGCGAAATCCGCCAGATGGGTAATAGTTACAGTGACTTCATTTAAATCGCTTACCCGCGCCAAATCACGAGCCATAATATGTGCCATTACATAACGGCGCAGCAGGCGTAACTGGCGTGCCAGTTCATCTTCATTTTCACTGCTCTGTAATTGCGCCCAGTCAGCGAAATTCCGGAAATCATCAATGGTCAGTTGCCGCTCCAGCCAAGGATAAAGTTTGTCTGTATTAAGTAACTGATTATCCAGTAAACGGCTTAGAAACAATGAATACGGACGTGCTGCTGCAAGAATTTGTTCGGGAGTCATAATGGCATTAATAAGAATATGAATGCATGGTTTATCATACCGTCTGAAACTAATACTGTGAATCAGTAAATCAGAGACAATAACATGCAGTATTTCAGTGAGAAGCTGAATATTGCCGGAAATAAAAAAAGAAGTTTGCGCTTTCGGCGAAACTTCCTTTTTTCAGATTTAATTATCCAATGATGTAACTAATTAGTGATGATGGTGATCATGCGCTCCATGTACATGACCATGTTCCAGCTCCTCAGCCGTAGCAGGGCGAATGTCTTTTACTGTTGCTTTAAAACGAATACACTGTCCAGCCAACGGATGATTACCATCGACTACCGCTTTACCATCTGCTACATCGGTAATACGATAAACCATTACATCACCAGTTTCCGGGTCATCTGCTTCAAACATCATGCCCACTTCAACTTCAACCGGAAACACATCCAATGGTTCAATACGAATCAGATCTTCATCCTGTTCGCCAAATGCATCATCTGGTGCCAGTTTTACATCTACTACATCGCCAACCGTCTTATCATGTAACTGTTCTTCAACCAACGGAAAAATACCGTCATAGCCACCATGCAAATAGCTAATCGGTTCTTCAGTTTTATCGATCAGCTGGTTATCAGCATTGAACATTTCATAGTCCAGTGTCACAACAGAATTTTTGGCGATTTTCATAATTTTTTTCCATAATCAAGCTGCACAGGCAGCAAACAATTTGTATTTTAACATGTAATGGTGCAAACCACATGACGTTACAGACTGCTATTGCAGACTATCCAGCCGTGCCATCATTCCTGCAAGAATACTTTTACCTTCCGACTGACTAACAATGGGTTCACTGCCCTTACGTCCCAGCAAACGAATATCTTCGCCCGGCATTTCATCAATAAAACGGCTGGGTTCATGAAATTCCCAGGAACCGGCACGTTTGCGTTTATGACAATGTGTAAGAGTAAGAGTTTGCCGCGCACGGGTGATACCCACATACATCAGCCGGCGTTCCTCATCAATATTGCCTTCTTCGATACTGTCAGCATGCGGAAATACTCCTTCTTCACAGCCTACCAGAAACACATGCGGATACTCCAGACCTTTAGACGCATGCAGAGTGGACATACTCACCATATCTGCATCTTCATCTTCTTTACCATCAAGCAATGTCATTAGTGCTATAGTCTGGGCTATTTCCAGAATATTCCGGCCATCTTCTTCACCTTTTTTGCCTATCCAGCTGAGCAAATCCTGCACATTGCGCCATTTAATTTCTCCGGCCCGTCCTTCCTCTGTATTGAGCAAATGTGTTTCATAAGCTATATCGGCAAGCAAACTGTGCAACAATTGTCCGGCATCTTCCACAGTAGCACGTGCCTGATAATCAGCCAGCAAAGCCATAAACTGCTGTAACGGTTCACGGCTTTTTGCTGACAACTCTGCCAGCGCATCCATACTGCGTGCAGCTTCAAATAAACTGCATTGTGCTACTTTGGCATAATTATTCAGCTTAGCCAGTGTGGTTTCACCTACTCCTCGCCGTGGTGTCGTTACTGCGCGCAGAAATGCCGGATCATCGTCCGGATTAGCAAGTAAACGAACATAAGCCAGTACATCTTTGATTTCGGCCTTATCAAAAAAACTTTGTCCGCCTGAAAGTCTGTATGGAATTCTCCGGCTACGCAATGCCTCTTCAAAAACTCTCGCCTGATGATTACCCCGATATAAAATCGCAAAATCCCGGTAATGTACGGCATCACCACCAATCAGTTTCTGATGAGCAATTCTGCTGACGACTACATCAGCTTCGTGAGCCTCATTTTTACAGGCAATAACATCAATCATGTCACCCAACCCGTATTCACTCCATAATGTTTTAGCAAAAAGTTTGGGATTATGGGCAATCACCTGATTGGCTACACGCAGAATACGTGCAGTAGAACGATAATTTTGCTCCAGTTTAATAATCTTTAAATCCGGATAATCTTGTTGCAGCAGACGCAGATTTTCCATATTGGCACCACGCCAGGCATAAATACTCTGATCATCATCACCTACGGCAGTAAACTTACCTTCTGCACCGGTAAGCAGACGCATCAGCGCATACTGACAGGTATTGGTATCCTGACACTCATCTACCAGCAGATAACGCAAACGAAGCTGCCACTTATAGCGAATATCTGCCTGTGACTGGAGCAGCTCAACCGGTATCCGGATTAGATCATCAAAATCTACTGCCTGATAGCTGGTCAGAGTATCCTGATAAGAGGCATATAACTGCCCCATCTGATGTGTCCATGTATCATCAGCCTGCCGAATAACAGTTTCCGGAGAAAGCAGACTATTTTTCCACAGTGAAATCTGATGCTGGGCTTTAAACACCATTTCCCTGCCGGTACTGCCCAGTAATTCACTGATGATTTTGCCCGCATCGGCACTGTCGAGAATAGAAAATTGTTTTTTATATCCCGCAGCTGCTGCTTCCTCACGTAAAAAACGCATACCCAGCGAATGAAAAGTACATATAGTTAAACCGCGGGTTTGCGATTTACTTAATAAATGGCCAACACGCTCCTGCATTTCCCGTGCCGCTTTATTAGTAAAAGTAATTGCAGCTATCTGCTGGGCAGGATAGTGTGCTTGTGTAATCAGGTAAGCAATTTTTTCAGTAATAACACGCGTTTTACCACTGCCGGCACCAGCCAGCACCAGTAATGGTCCATCAAGATAGTGAATAGCTTCGTGTTGTTGCGGATTCAGATTTAACATGGTTTTATTGATGTTTCCGGCAAAAACACAACCGTACTGTTTATCAGGCCGGCTTCTGGTCAGCCGGATATCTTACAATTGCCAGTCTATCGGGCTTATTCCGTGCTCCTGCAGATATGCATTAGCCCGTGAAAAATGCCTGCATCCGAAAAAACCACGGTATGCAGATAAAGGAGACGGATGAGGTGCAGTTAATACCAGATGTTTTTTCCGGTCAATCATAGCACCTTTTTTTTGTGCATGGCTGCCCCAAAGCATAAATACAATATGTTCACGTTCAGCATTCAAGACAGCAATCACATGGTCGGTAAAAGTTTCCCAGCCCAGCTCTGCATGTGAATGTGCCTGACCGGCGCGCACGGTTAAAACGGTATTAAGCAACAATACACCTTGCTCTGCCCAGTGCTGCAAATAGCCATGCTGCGGAATACGAAAGCCGGGTATATCTTCAGCCAGTTCTTTATATATATTGACTAGTGAAGGAGGAATGGCTACACCTTGCCGTACAGAAAAAGACAAACCATGCGCCTGCTGCGGACCATGATAAGGATCCTGACCAAGAATAACCACTTTTACCTGAGCAAATTCAGTTGCCTTAAACGCATTGAACACATCTTGCGCCGGCGGATAAATCACCTTACCGGCCAGCCTTTCAGCACGTACTGTTTCCAGAATATGCTGAAAATATGGTTGCTGTTTTTCTGCACCAATTGCCTGATGCCATGTCTGCATTAAAACTTCCCCTATCTGATAAAAAGGCAATTTATGCCTTGCAGTCGGCCTTATACCGGTCAAGCTGCTATTTTAGCATAGCGGCAAAACTACTAATCATGCCTTATACGCCAGAAATGCGCTAACGGGCCATACCCATGTCCCAGATGCCAGTGTTGCCCTGCCTCAATCGCACCATGTACATAACTTTTGGCAGCCGCGACTGTATTGGCCAGATTTTCATGCTGTGGTCGCAAAGCGGCTATCGCAGCTGAAAGAGTACAACCAGTACCATGAGTATGTGAAGTATGAATCCGGAGACTTTTAAAACATACCGGTTCATTATCCCGTTCCATCAGCCAGTCTGCAGCATCTTCAGAATTATTACGGTGCCCGCCTTTTACCAGTACTGCATGACAGCCTTCATCCAGTAAAATCTGTCCCTGTTCGAGCATTTCTTGATCCGTAGTGGCTATCGGCTTATGTGTCATGATAGAAAGTTCAAAAAGATTAGGTGTCAGAATATCAGCCAGCGGCATCAGCAATTGCTTCATTGTCTGCACAGTATTTTCTATCGACAAAGCTGAACCGGAAGTAGCCACCATAACCGGATCCAGTACAGTAAAAGGCAGATGATATTGTTGCAGTGATTGAGCAACCGTACGGATGCTATCAATATCAGCCAGCATACCGATTTTGACCGCATCGATACGAATATCAGACATTACTGCCGCACACTGCGCCTCTATCATATCCGGCGTTACTACCATAACCTGCTGTACACCAAAAGTATTCTGTGCAGTAATGGCTGTAATCACACTGGTACCGTATGCACCCAGCGCAGCAAAAGTTTTTAAGTCCGCCTGAATACCTGCTCCGCCACTGGAATCAGATCCGGCAATAGTCAAAGCACGGGGGTAAGGCTTGGCGAGCGCCATAAGCATCTCCCTGAAAATTTTTATTTGTCAACGAATTAACTTATATATACTTCCAGAAAAAAAAACAAGCCCGTATAAATATCCGCAAAATATGCCTATTGACTATTTGTAAAGAAAAACCCACATAAAAATATAATATTTTCAATTAAAAACAGAAATTTAATTCAAACTTTCAATCAGCAAAAATATGTTCTGCTGCCGGAAAAGTTTTTGCTTTTACTTCGCGAACATAGGCACTGACAGCTGCCTGAATACTATCCTGATCCTGCATAAAATTTTTGACAAATTTAGCTGTTTTACCCGGATAAATACCCAGCATATCATGCATTACCAAAACTTGTCCGTCACAGTCGACACCTGCACCAATACCGATTGTCGGGCAGCTAAGTGCTGCTGTCACCTCTGCTGCCAGCTGGCCGGGTACACACTCCATTAATACCATATCAGCACCAGCCTGTGCATGAGCCTGAGCATCGGCCATTAATTGTGCCGCGGCTTCACCACGACCTTGTACTTTATAGCCACCGAGTGTATGAACGGATTGCGGCGTAAGACCGATATGTGCACATACCGGAATACCTCGCTGCTGTAAAAACTGCGTGGTTTCTGCTATCCATGCACCCCCTTCCAGTTTCACCATATGTGCACCGGCAACCATCAGGCGTACTGCAGCAGCAAAAGCCTGTTCTTTGCTTTGCTGATAGGCACCGAAAGGCAGATCAGCCAGAATCATTGCCTGTTGATTACCACGTGCTACAGCAGCCGTGTGATAACAGATATCATCAACACTAACCGGTATAGTAGATGTTTGCCCTTGTACCGCCATACCAAGCGAATCACCAATCAGCAATATATCAACACCGGCATCGCTCATCAGACGGGCAAAACTGGCATCATAACAAGTCAGCATGGCAATTTTTTCACCGGCTGCCTTCATTTTCCTTAAAGTATGAATAGTATGCATATACAGATAAATCCGCTATTTATGTTTTATCAGAAAATACTGCCGGTAATAACAGCTTATTTATTTTTAACCTGCATTCCGGCTAAAGAAACCCAAATTTGTTACAACAAATATCCGGCTAGTTGTAATGACCGGCAAAATACCACAGACTACAGCCAAACCAGAACAGATTAACAAATATTTTGCCATCCTTTATTCCCATCTGACCGGAATATCTTTAAAATTATTTATCTAATATGGATATATCCAGATGTTGGTACTAAACCAGTAATTTCATCTTTGGTAATGCCGGAAAAATACGTATCTGAATTCTGCAATTCCATATACAAAAACTGTACTTTTTTCTAGAAAAAGTACAGTTTATAAGTCTGAAATCCATCGCAAAGAGAAAATAAATACCAAATTAACAGAATAATGTCATTGATATTTTTTTACTCAAATTAAACAGCATAAAATGCCGATATAGCTAATTTACGACAAATCAGATTGACTGAAATATCCACGCAGACAACGGAAATAATTATTTCACCAAACAATTTTAAATAACTATTCGCTTAAATTGAGATAATTACGGCTGCCCTGCATATTAGCAATGGTATTGAGCAACAGTTCAAAATGATCGTCATTACCAAGAAAATCCAGCTCATTAGTATTAGCAATCAATAGCGGAGCATGCTGATATAAATGGAAAAACCGGCGATACTCAGCGTGAATTTGCTGTAAATAACCAGCCGGAAACAGATTAACCATTCCGTCATCCCGCTGACGCAAACGCTTATCAAGCAACTCGTCATCAGCTTCCAGATAAATCACCAGATCCGGAACCGGAAATTTCGGCATTACTTTTTGCTTAATTTGCCAGTACAGAGTCTGTTCCTCTTCACGCAAAATTACCGGCACATATATCTGATCCTTCTCAAGCAGAAAATCAGCAATAACCCGCGAGCGTCGCTCATCCTCTGCATAAATCACATTTATTGCCTCGCAACGACGCATTAAAAAATGCATCTCTGTGGCTAGCCCGTGATTAGTCGCATTCAGATAAAATTTTTCCAGAAACGGATTGCTTTCCGGAATTTCCGACAGCAGCAGAGCATCAAAATATTGTGCCAGACGGCGGCTTAAAGCTGATTTTCCACTGCCAATAGATCCTTCTACGACAATGTAGCGATAATCCATACTCCCTGCTCCCCTGTTTTTATTCCTGTTCGTCAGTAATTTCAGTAATTATAGTTACTGCATCCGGCTGTTTCTTTAATAATGCCGCGGCCACCACAGAAGCACTGTCATGAGTACCAATTACATAATAAGGCGCAATTGCAGCCAGCGGTGCCATTACAAAAGCACGTTCACACGCACGCGGGTGCGGCAGTGTCAGATCCGCATCATTAATATCCTGATGATCATAATCAATTATATCCAAATCAATCACTCGCGGTCCGTTTGGAACCTCACGTACCCGTCCCAGTCGGTTTTCCAGATCCAATAAAGAATTTAATAGTTCATGAGCACTTAAAGTGGTATGAACCAGAACAACAGCATTGACAAAATCCGGCTGGTCAGTCATTCCTACCGGCTTAGTAATATAAAGTGGTGAAATTGCCTTGACCCGAACCCCTTTAATCTGATTCAAATCTGTCAGAGCTGTTTCAACCTGTTTACGTGGATTATCAAGATTAGCCCCTAAAGCAATTACCGCTGTAACTAAATTCATGCTTCCTCCTGCTTGGGTTTGTTAGTGCGTCTGTTACGGTATCTTTTTTGTCTTGTTGAATTTTTTTCTGATTGCGAAGCAGTACGAATTAATTGCTCACGCTCTACATCTGAACCATGCTGAAAAGCCTGCCACCACTGAACTGTCTCCTGTGATAATTCGCCCAGACTGGCACGCAGACACATAAAATCAAAAGCAGCACGAAAACGCGGCTGTCCGAGTAAGCGGTAAGGACGCGCCCCGCGCATAATTTCAAACTGCGGTTGCAAACTCCAGATTTCACGCATGGTTACACTATATCGCTGCGGCACACCCCAGTTTTTATCTACATGCTGACGTTCTGAAGTAATCGCCGCATTCATCGCTGCACTGGAGCGCATACCACTATTCAGTTCCCGCTGCCATACTGTTCTTATATGCGGCCATAATACAGCTGCCAGTACAAAGCCCATAGATACAGATTTATCTGCCCGCAGGCGTTCGTCAGTATTGTGCAGAGCCAGTGCGACAATATTATCATTACTTTCGCCGCCCGGCATTAATGCATCAAGTAGCGGATGAATATCTTTCAGACCAAGATTATTCATCTGGCGCAGACATGCCTGTGCATAACCACTGAACAATATTTTCAGCACTTCATCAAACAGCCGAGCCGGCGGTTCCCGCTTTAACAACTGCGCACATTCAGCTATCGGTTTAGATGTATGTTTATCTACGGTAAAGCCAAGTTTGCCAGATAATCTGGCTGCCCGTAGCATGCGCACCGGATCCTCCTGATAGCGCTCAGCCGGATTACCTATCATTACCAGACGCCGGTTAAGTATGTCTTCAACGCCATGATGAAAATCCAGAACTACCTGCTGTTTCGGATCATAGTATAGAGCGTTGGCAGTAAAGTCCCGGCGCATTGCATCCTGTTCAAGCGTACCGAAACTGACATCCTTCATAATCCTGCCTAGCTCATTATGGCTGTTGACTGCCCCGCCCCGAAAAGTTGTTACCTCGATAGTTTCCGGACCAACCATAACATGCACAATCGGAAAACGCCTGCCGATAATGCGGCTGCGCCGGAAAAGTTTATGTATCTGTTCGGGGGTGGCATCTGTTGCCACATCAAAATCTTTAGGTGTCACACCAAGCAGTAAATCACGCACAGCTCCACCTACCACATAAGCCTGATAGCCTTCCTTCTGCAAGCGGGTGATTACCTTTTCCGCTGCAAAACTCAGATCATCTGCCTGAATATGGTGTTGTGCCAATGAGATTTCCCGTCTTTTGCCACGCCGGGCAGACTTTCTCGGCAAAACCTTGTGTAACCACTTTGTTAGCATAAATAATACAAAAGCTTATGAAAAAATACTCGCGTGCCGCAGCAACCACGACCGATAAAGTACTATAGTATAACCTATCTATCCGTATCTCATCATTCCTCACCGCACAGACAAGTGCAATCTGCCGGCATTTTCTTCACTACCACTGCCTACTTTGTATATAATACACCCGTTTCTGAACTCATCATGTAAGAAGAAACCGATATGTATAATTATCAGTCTGACACTACCCAGTTTCTGAATGAATTTCTGACTAAGCACCCGGAAGAAGCACAAGCACAAATCGAACATCGCGGCATGCTATGGGATGTACAGCTCAATCCGGAAGATGAAGCAAACTTTGCCGCCGCCAAATTGCCGAAAAAAGGCTATACCTATCTAACTGAATAATCTCTATTTAACCCGTTATGAGCCAGAACGGTTGTCTGACTACCCCGGAGCTGAGGCAATATCTTGCCGGAATAAACCCTGCAGAAGCGCCACTACTAGCACAGCTGCGTGCTGAAACGGCACGACATCGCAAGGGTAATATGAGTATCGCACCGGAACAGGCTCAATTAATGGTATGGCTTGCACGGATGATTCAGGCTCGTAACTATCTGGAAATTGGTGTTTTTACCGGTTACAGTAGTACAGCTATGGCAATGGCACTGCCGGAAGACGGACATATCACTGTCTGTGATATTAACGTAACCTATACCGATATTGCCCGCCGCTACTGGCAAGAGGCTAATGTCAGCCATAAAATCCAGCTGTATCTGCAGCCGGCAATAATAACCCTCGATAAACTGATTACCAATAATCAAAACAATTATTACGATATTGCTCTGATAGACGCGGATAAGATACCCACCCCTCAATATTTTGAGCGCTGTCTGCAATTGGTTCGTCCCGGCGGCATTATCGCCATTGATAATGTCTTATTGCACGGTCGTGTTGCACATACAGCCAATGCTAATGAATCAGAAAGTGTTCATATTATGCGTCAGTTCAATGCCAGCTTGATAAATGATACGCGGATAATTCCGTTAACTATACCACTTGGTGATGGT
This sequence comes from Snodgrassella sp. ESL0304, assembly GCF_013344995.1. Taxonomy (NCBI): domain Bacteria; kingdom Pseudomonadati; phylum Pseudomonadota; class Betaproteobacteria; order Neisseriales; family Neisseriaceae; genus Snodgrassella; species Snodgrassella sp. ESL0304. The sequence goes on along the minus strand of NZ_JAAEDR010000011.1, from coordinate 201,969 downwards.
TTAACACTTATTCAGAAAAGATAATAACAAACAACCGGAGGAGAAAAATACATGAATTCACGTTTAAATCAATACCATTTCAGCCTAATCCTGATAGTTACATTTTGTATCAGTGCTTGCAGTAACATACCATCCTCCTCTGTTGCAGCTAGCACTTCTGCAGCGGAAGAAGTACACACAAATAGTAACCAATCCACTGAACAGCTTGACCAGATTCAGACGCAACTGAATGCTTTACAGATACAGATCAATGGTCTGCAAAACCAGATGAATGATATTCGTCAGCAACAAGATACATTATCGCGCTACCTGAATGTACGTACTCCGGTCAGCCACACTACTCCGGTCAAAGCCTCCGCTACTAATGATAATACCAGCGAAGCACGCCGGCTATATAATGCCGGTCTTTATAGCCAAAGCATTCGTCTGCTGAAAAACGCTGATAGTGGTGGCAATGGCAGCGCCCAGGCACAAGAGCGCATGTGGCTGCTGCTGCAAAACCATTCTCGTTTGAATAATTGTGAATCAGTAATTAATATCGGCAAGCGCTTTAACAGCCTTTATCCGCAAAACAGTCAAAGTGCCAACGCTCTTTATCTGGTGGCACAATGTCAGACTCATTTACAGCAGCAGGATATTTCCCGCCTTACTTATCAGCACATTATCAGTAGTTATCCCAACAGTAATGCCGCTGTTAAAGCCAGGCATCAATTAAAAAACCTGTTACCAATCAAAAAAGGAACTCGATGAACACTCCGCAAATCGGCATTATTATGGGTAGCAATAGTGACTATCCGATTATGCAGCAGGCAGAGCAGTTTCTGCAGCAATTCAGTATTCCTTATGAAATACAGGTTGTATCCGCACACCGTACTCCGGATTTAATGTTTGAATACGCTGAAACCGCCCGTTCCCGAGGCTTGAAAGCGATTATAGCCGGCGCCGGAGGGGCTGCTCATCTGCCAGGCATGGTTGCTGCCAAAACCACCGTTCCTGTTCTGGGCGTACCTGTACCAAGTAAATATTTGCGCGGTGAAGATTCACTACTGTCTATTGTCCAAATGCCTAAAGGCGTACCAGTAGCCACTTTTGCTATTGGTGAAGCTGGTGCAGCCAATGCTGCTTTATTTGCCATTTCCATGCTGGCCAATGACAATCCGCAGCTGGCACAAAAACTGGCAGAATTTCGTGAAAGCCAGAAACAAAGTGTTCTGGATATGAATTTACCCAGCATTTCAGCCTGATTACTACTTAATTCAGACATATTTGCTGCATAAATATACTGAATAATATCATTATGCTATTGATATTAATTGTATTCAAATAAGAAAGAAAATTGACTATTATCCTCAGTAGCATGAGCATATTTACATGATTAGAATTAGCTCCAGAAAGCAATATCAGTTTTTTAGTTATCAACTTAATCTAAAGAATTTCTGCTAAATAACTGAAAGTAGAATACAATTTAAAATTAAAAATAAAATTCCAGCTTTCTTATTATTGCCAACAACAAGTACTAAAAATATTCATTCTAAATTAAATATTCCATTTGAATTACAATCAGTATTGGACTGATTTAAGATTCAGTTTAACAATAAATTAAGCTAAAAAATTAGTAAATTCATTTATTTATTACAACCAGACAGGATTTGGATATTAAACAAATAAAACCTATAAATATGTTTATATCATTTATTATATTTGATACCCATAATAAATAAATTATTACATTTTATTTACTGAATAAAAAACGGATACTGCTCTTATATTAGCAGTATCCGTTTTTTATAACAAAATATTATTTTTCTGTTCGCAAATCCTTACGCAAAATTTTTCCTACAGCAGATTTGGGCAGTTCTGAGCAAAACTCTATATCTTTAGGCACTTTATAGCCGGTCAGATTCTGGCGGCAATAGGCAATAATTTGTTCACGAGTCAGATTCGGTTCTCGTTTTACTACAAATAACTTGATTGCTTCGCCTGATTTTTCATTAGGTACACCGATACAAGCTACTTCCAGCACCTCAGGCATAGCGGCTACAACCTCTTCTACCTCATTCGGATATACATTAAAACCCGATACCAGAATCATATCTTTTTTGCGATCTACCAGCTTTACATAACCTTTAGCATCAATTTCAGCCATATCACCGGTAGCCACAAAACCACGGCTATCAAGAACTTTAGCTGTTTCTTCCGGTCGGTTCCAGTAGCCTTTCATTACTTGCGGCCCCTGAACCCATAATTCGCCTACTTCACCAACCCCGAGAACCTTGCCGTTATCATCACGAATTTCAATATCTGTATTCGACACCGGCAAACCGGCAGTACCCGTATATTCAGGATTATTCAGCGGATTAGCACACACGCCGGGGCTGGCCTCAGTTAAACCATAAGCATCAATAATGGGCACACCCGTAATGGCTTTCCATTCCTGCGCTACCATTTTCTGAGTTGCCATTCCGCCACCCAGCACCAGCTTCCAGGTTGAAAAATCAATCGTTTTAAATTCTTCATTATGAATCAGTGCATTAAACAGAGTATTAACGCCACTCATTACCGTTACCCGATTGTTTTTCAGAACTTTAACCAAAGCTTTAATATCACGTGGGTTGGTAATCAGAATATTTTTGGAACCAGCATTAGCAAAAATCATAATATTCACAGTAAGTGAAAAAATATGATATAGCGGCAATGGTGTTACTACTACTTCCTTTCCAGGGACCAGATTTGCTTTAATCCATTCTGATGCCTGCTGCATATTAGCTACAATATTACCATGCGTCAGCATTGCGCCCTTGGACATACCGGTTGTCCCGCCGGTATATTGCAACAAAGCCAAATCTTCCAGCTCAAGCGGTACCGGAGTAAAACGTTGTTTTTTCCCTAATTCCAGAGCATGCAGAAAAGTAACTGCCCCCTCAATCCGAAAAGGCTTCACCATTTTTTTGACTTTGCGCAGCATGAAGTTCACTACAGTACCCTTCAGCCAGCCAAGCATATCGCCCATACTGGCCACTATCACCTGCTTGATTGCAGTCTGCTCCAGAACCTGAGCCACTGTATGCGCAAAATTTTCCAGTACAATAATCGCAGTTGCACCGGAATCAATCAACTGATGAGCTAATTCCCTCGGCGTATACAGAGGATTGACGTTAACAACTACGCCGCCAGCCTGTAACACCCCGAATACCGCAATCGGATACTGCAATACATTAGGCATCATAATTGCTACCCGCTCACCTTTTTGCAGATTCAGTACATTCTGCAAATATGACGTGAACTGATTTACAAAAGTAGCAGTTTGAGTATACGTGAGTGTAGTACCCATATTGGAAAAGCTTGGCTGCGGGCCGAATTTCTTCACACTGGTGTCAAGAACGTCAATAATTGACGAATATGCACGCACATCTACTTCTGCCCGCACCCCTTCCTGATAACTTTGTAACCAGATTTTTTCCATTATCTTTTTCCTCTGCAACAATGCGTCTAATTTAAAGTGAAGTAAGGAAATATCAGTCAAAACAGACTGCAAAGAAAACATCAAATCAGAACATCAGCATTGTCTGCAAGATGACTGACTGTAGCCAGCCAGTCTGTTGATATAAGTGATTAAATTAATTATTTTGAATACTATGACTGTCGGTATCTCTGATAATACCACCACCCAGACACACAGCGCCAGCATACAGTACAGCAGACTGACCGGGTGTCACTGCCCATTGTGGTTCATCAAACACCAGTTCCGCGCAATCATCAGCCAGATAACGCAATTGAGCCGCCGCATCAGGCATGCGATAACGTGTTTTCACGCCATAGCGCCCTTCTGCCGGACGTTCTGGTGTCGTAAAACTTAAATCATGCATAATCAGGCTGCGACTGAACAACAGTGGATGATCATGTCCCTGTACAACCAGAAGCTCATTATCCGACAAATTTTTTCCGGCAACAAACCATGGCTCACCGTCGCCACCAATACCCAAACCTTTGCGCTGCCCCAGTGTGTAATACATCAGTCCTTCATGCTCACCTACAATTTTACCTTCCGGCGTCACCATTGCACCCGGATTAGTAGGCAGATAACGCTGTAAAAATTGTCTGAACGGACGTTCACCAATAAAGCAGATTCCGGTACTGTCTTTTTTTCCGGCTGTGGGTAACTGAGCCTGCTCCGCCAGTCGGCGTACTTCAGATTTTTCCAGATCACCCAGCGGAAACAATGCACGCTGTAATTGGTATGGTTGCAGTCGATACAGAAAATAGCTTTGGTCTTTATTCTGATCCAGCCCCTTGAGCAGATAATGTACGCCATCGCGTACATCCTTACGTGCATAATGTCCTGTTGCAATCAGATCTGCACCACCGTTCAGCGCATGTTCCAGAAAACATTTGAATTTAATTTCTGCATTACACAATACATCAGGATTGGGTGTGCGACCAGCCTGATACTCCTGAAGAAAATATGCAAAGACATTATCTTTATACTGACCTGCAAAATTAACAATATCAATATCCATATCAATCAGATCAGCCACTGCTACTGCATCCAGTGAATCCTGCTTGATAGAACAATATTCGTCATCGTTATCGTCTTCCCAGTTTTGCATGAAGACACCGCGCACATCATAACCGCCCTGCTTGAGCAGCCAGGCTGTAACCGATGAATCCACTCCACCGGACATGCCAACAACAATACGTTGTGATAAATTTGCTTTTGTATTCATTTACATTCATCCAAAACCGGCGCAGATTGTGCCACAGGCAGAACACAGCAGCAACCTGCCGGCATAATTAATTGTGTATCAAACTTACAAAAAAATGCCATAAATACACAATTTACATCCATAATCAGCTTTTTATTTACACAAAAAAAATTTTTACTCAATACTATTAGCCTAAATAACACAGACTGCCGGTACTGTAATATCTGTCTGTAGACAAATAATCACAAGACCGGCAGCCTGTGTAAATGCAAATCAAACTCAGTTCTGACGCAGACGGCGCAATACCTCATCGCGCCCTAATAAAGCCAGCACCTGATCAATCGACGGGGTTTTTTCTGTACCACATACAGCCAGACGTAAAGGCATACCCAATTTACCCATTTTAATATTTTCTGTTTCACAAAATGGTGCAAAAAGAGCGTGAATACTTTCCGCATCCCAGTGTGATAACTGTTCAAGCAGGGCTGCAAAGCGCTGCATACGTGCCGGAGCATCAGCATCCCAGTGTTTAGCTACTTCCTTTTCTCCGGGAGTGGCTTTAGCATAAAAATATCTGCATTCTTCAGCCAGCTGATTTAAATCCTGAGCACGTTCCTTAACCAGTGCTATCACTTCAGCCAAATCCGGCTGCTCAGTCACTTCAATGCCCTGCTGTGTCAGACGCGGACGCACCAGCTCAGCCAGACGGGAATTATCACTGGCTTTAATATGCTGCGCATTCAGCCACAACAGCTTTTCATGATCAAAACGGCTGGCTGAAGGGCTGACATCTTTTAAATCAAACCATTCAACAAACTGTTCCATCGTGAAGAATTCATCATCACCATGTCCCCAGCCGAGTCGTGCCAGATAATTCAGCAAAGCTTCCGGTAAAATACCTTGCCGGTCATAATCAACCACACTAACAGCGTCACGGCGCTTACTCATTTTTGCGCCTTTTTCATTCAAAATCATCGGCAAATGAGCATATTGAGGTAAAGCTGCACCCATAGCCAAAAGAATATTAATCTGTTTAGGTGTATTGTTGACATGGTCATCACCACGGATAACCTGCGTAATACCCATATCATAATCATCTACAACTACACAGAAATTATAGGTAGGCGTACCATCGGCACGCGCAATAATCAGATCATCCAGATCCTGATTGGCAATGGCAATATGACCTTTAACCAAATCATCCCATGCCGTTTCACCAGTTAGCGGCATTTTAAAACGTACAACCGGCTGAACACCTTCGGGTACAGGCGGCAGTGTTTTGCCTTCATCCGGCCGCCAGCGGCGGTCATACCAGAAGTGTTCACCACGTGCCTCAGCTTCCTGCCGCATTGCTTCCAGTTCTTCACGGCTGGTATAGTCATAATAGGCATGACCGGAAGCCACTAACTCACGTAAAACTTCTGCATAACGGTCAAAGCGCTTTGTCTGGTAAAACGGACCTTCATCATAGTCCAGACCAACCCAGTGCATACCATCCATAATCGCCTGCACTGATTCAGCCGTAGAACGTTCCAGATCCGTGTCTTCAATTCGTAATATAAACTTACCATGATGTTTACGTGCAAATGCCCAAGAGAACAAAGCAGTGCGCACACCACCAATATGCAAAAAACCGGTAGGACTGGGAGCAAAACGAGTACGAATCATGATTACCATTCTTCAGACACAGAAAAAACCTTATTGTACGCGTAAGCCAGAGTAAACAAAACCCGTTCGTGATATGCTTGCACTAATACCAGTAACCGTATGAAAGGCAGCATATATGAACTCCCCGAAACATCTGGCTGTTTACTACACTGGCGGAACCATTGGTATGCAGCAAACACCGGCCGGACTGGCTCCGGCTGCCAATTTTGCCAGCCTGGCTGCGCCGATTTTTCAGGAATACAGTCATCAGCTCAAATGCGACTGGTTTATTTGTGAACCACTGATTGATTCTTCAGCGATTACCCTTTCAAACTGGGAGACATGGCTTAACTGGATAGACAGCAAAGCTGAAAATTATGATGGTCTGCTCATTCTGCACGGTACCGATACCATGGCCTACAGTGCCAATATAATTGCGCTGGCACGGCCGAAACTGAATATCCCCATTATCCTTACCGGAGCCATGCTACCCCTGGAAGCTGATAACAGTGATGCACCACAAAACCTGCGTACTGCACTAGCTGCATTCAGCCTGCCGGGTTTTACCCAAACTGCCATTGCCTTTAACAGACAGCTCTGGCCGGCTGTCGGCAGCAGCAAAATCAGTACAGAACAGGCAGACGCATTTGCCAATCCGCAGTTTGGTTCACTGGCACAATGGTCAGAATCCGAAGGATGGTTTAATACTAATCTGCCTGTTGCCGGCAATTCAGACCTATCTGCACAATATGACATCAGTACATCGGCCAGAATTCACTGCTTTACTCTGACTCCGGGCGCTAATCTGGCAATGATTACCACCAGTCTTACTCACAATCCGCCTGACGGAGTAATTTTACAAAGCTATGGCAATGGCAATACACCTAATGATAGGAATTTTCTGGCTGCAATCAGACAGATTAGTGAGCAATCTATACCTGTTCTGAATATCAGTCAGGTTTTACAGGGATGTGCCTCTGCTGTTTACGCACAAGGACATGAATTGCGTGCAGCCGGCGTTATCAACGGCGGTAAATGTAATCTGGAAACTGCTGTGGCTATCCTGACACTGGCTGTAAGCAATAACTGGAATAAAGAACAAATTGAAAATCTGCTGCATACACAGAAGCTGATTTAAATATTTACTTTTGCAGGATTATCCGGCTTACCCTGTAACCGATTAAACCTGCAAAATTTTTGTTAATAAACAGCTTCTGATAACTTAGTCCGGTATCGTCGATACTATAAAAAGCTATTAACAACTTTTTGTATCCTCAATTACTAGAAACTTTCGTTGAAAAACTGTTCAAATTTTCCAAAAAATTTCATTTAAAATTAATCATTTAAACCAGTTTGTAATAATCAAATATCTTTATACAAACGCTGGTCTCTGCCAATTATTTTTAAATAAAAGTTTATCGGGTTTTATAGTCATGTGCCTATTTTTTATCAAACACGATTTCATATATACTGCATTTATATTTATTATTAATAAATTCAAATTAAATAAATATCCACAATTTGAAATTTAATTAACAAATTAACAATAACTTATGTGCTTTATTAAATAAAATATGATATTTTTATTAAGAGTTTTAAGTACCTATAACCATGATTTATGATATAACTCTTTCTTTTCAGAATAGAAAAGTCAGTTATGGAAGAAAACCTTGCGATAAAACAAAAGGCTTATATTATTCTGGGTTCTTTTCTGGTTGCCGCATTTATTATTGGTATTGCCGGTGCATTGCAGGCACCGACACTCAGCCGTTATCTTGCCGAAGATGTGAAGGTTAATCCATATCAGGTAGGTTTATTTTACTCAATCAATGCCGTTGCCGGCATTGTCGTCAGCTTTCTGCTGGCACAATACTCTGATAATAAAGGTGTTCGACGGAATATTATTCTATTTTGTTGTCTGATGGGCATAGGAAATTGCATTACATTTGCATTTTCGCGCCAATACTTTATCCTCGTTACCGTAGGCATATTTTTTTCAGCTTTTACCTCTGCTGCTATGCCGCAAATTTTTGCATCCGCACGTGAATATACAGATAAAACTGGCCGCAACGTTGTCGTTTTCAATGGCATTTTACGGGCACAATTGTCACTGGCCTGGGTAATCGGTCCGCCATTATCATTTGCATTAGCCGTGAATTACGGATTTACCATTATGTATCTGAGTGCGGCAGCTATGTTTTTTGTAGCCATGCTGATCGTTTTTCTGTGCTTTCCTGTCATAAAACGTCCAACATCTGTTACTAAAAAACAAGAGCCAAAAGAAAAGATTTTCAATAATCCTAATGTCATTTTGCTGTTTATCGCTTCAATCAGTATGGGTACAGCAAATATGATGTATTTGATTGATATGCCTTTATATATTGATGATATTTTGCCCGGTTCACCTTCACTGCCCGGACATTTGATGGGCATAGCTGCTGCCATTGAAATTCCCGCTATGCTGATTGCCAGCATGCTGGTACCGCGCTTTGGTAATAAAAATCTGATTTGTTTTGCAGTCATTTGCGGCATCATATTTTATATCGGTATGGTTTCGACCCAAAACGAATGGATGCTGATTGGTTTACAATTCTTTAATGGTTTATTTATCGGCATAATAGCCAGTATCGGCCTGATTTATTTCCAGGATTTATTACCTAAACGTACGGGTGTTGCTTCTACATTGTTTAATAACTGTATTTCTTGCAGTATTATTCTGGCCGGTATGTTGCAGGGCGTAATTTCGGCCAACTTCGGCCATCAGAGTATCTATACCATTTCTTTAGCCATGGTAATATTATCTTTCATCTTGTGCCTGATTATTCAGCCACCGCCTTCAGCAATTAAATCGCCCTCAAAGTCAAAGGTTAATCACTGATCAGCACCGTAATCAGCGTTCTAATAAGGTTCTAAAACTGACTATAGGCTTATCTTAAAACAACTATTATCAATATCAATAAAGCACTGTAGTAATAAATAAATTCATACCGCCAAAAATCCGCATTAACAAACAAATATTTTCCTAAACTATCCGACACAATCATATTATCGTTTAACAGTTGTAAACGTTTAAATAGTCATATTTCAGGGAAAATAAAACGCAGTTGTATGATTCTAAATTATTCAAAACCCAGTGCTAAGTTGATGGTGAATGATTAAATGCTGATGATAAAAAATCATACCCATATCCAATCCTACAATCGGTGAAAAACTGGCTGATAATCCTAAAATGGTTACCACAGAAGCTGTATGTGCGGTAACTACCACCCGGATTACTTTAAAAACGAAGTTGGAACAAAACTTATTGCGTAATAAGCATTTTCAGTAAAAAAGTTTCTATAGAACTTGAGAAAAGCTTTATCTATTGTTTTCAATGATACAGATATTGATGCAGCAGTAACCAGCGCCATAATTTTCAAATTCCACAATGACGGACAAACCTAAGTCTGTGCCAATCATATTTATGTGCGAAGCGCTGTCAACGACCAGTTTGTGCCTAAATTCTAAGAAACTATCAACAATTTGACATTAGTCACGGTATGGATGCAGGTGTTAACGTAAGCCCTTTGATTGATAGTCAGGCAGTAGCAAAATTATTGAACATACTCAAGATGCCATCATTGAAGGCGCTAAATAGTTACAGGTTTGGTTGCAATGTGGGTGTTTGGGAAAAATCATATATTAACAAAAGTTATTATCAAAAGAATAATAGGAGCTTCTCTGAATTACTCAAACAATTTAGAAAGAAAAATAAATTCTCCGTCATTCAGTGATAAAAAGCCTATTTGAATTTAACAAATTGTTTTTTTTAATTAACATTAATATACAAAATATTGCGAATAGAACAAGGAAAGTTTACAATCCGCATGATGCAAAACCAATTGATAAACCCGTACTTTATTTTTGCTTGGTTCTACTTTGATATTAAGCATATACATTTGTAAATAACCGGATAATCTCAAAAAGCGGAAGATTAATGAACAGATTTATTCTAACAATAGTAGCATTCTTTGCTCTGTGTTTTGCGGGTTATCAATGGCATAAAAGCAAACAAGAAAAAAAAATATTTGTTCAGGATATCAACTCCAGTACTGATTTTGATTTTGATCAGGATATCAAATCCAGAACTGATCAATATGGTTTTCTGGATATATCAGTTAATCTTCCCGGAAGTAAGGGAATTGTCATTATGGCTCCAATCAATTGTCCGTCACGACAGGCAAAGATTGCTGATTATCTGGCCACAGAATTAAATAAACAGAATATTCCTGCTACCCGAATTAGTGGTTACACTTTCAATCATAATCTAGCCAATATGTCAGAAAGAGAAATAAATCAGATGATTGACAGAGTTGAGTATGTCAAAACAATGGCTTTTCCGCTGGTATTTGTAAATGGTAAAGTAAAATCTAATCCATCAATTGAAGACATCAAAAATGAGTGGGAATTACAATAGTTGTTTCGTTAACCAAACCTACTTCGACATGTTCAATAAAAATTAAAATTAATCAAGTGTACCAATGTCTGCATCTTGTATTTTCAGGATCAGCTTCCCAGTTGAACTATTTAATTTCTAATTTGTTTAACAATTGCCTTTATACAGTACTATTCTGCCTGGTTTGTTACAGGACGTAATTTCTGCCAGCTTCGGCCATCACATTATTTATGTCATTGCACTTGCAATGGTGTCTGTTTCATTTATTTCTGTCTGATTATTACTAAACCAGTCCATACCAAAATTGTTTCTTAACAACAGTATTGATTAGTTTTAACTGAATAACTCTACACAACACCAATTTCTATCAGGCTAAACCCAACCGGTTTAGCCTTTTTAATTAACACTGACATCTATACATCATTGAAATCAATAATCAAATAAGGCTGCACTTTATTTGCCTGCCTGCAGACGCTCAGCAATTAAGAATATACGCATAAATTAAGCAATTAATTCTTAAAATAATATTTATAATTAATATTATTTGCCAATAATACCAATTATAAAAACATTTAATTTCATTCTTATTGAATTTTTTTCAATATTCTACGTTAGAAGAATATTTACCCAGATTGACAGTATAAATTTAATCCCGTAATTTAACCGAATAAACCAATCAATTATAAGACTGATAGATTCAGTCAGTTAATTATATTGTCAGAACACATATCATACCGTTGATATTAGTAAAAACCTGCTTAGGCCGGTCTGCACTTTTTTGGAGAAAATATTATGAGTCAAACAAGCAATGTTCGTCAGCGTCAACTGGCCGCAGCCCCTCGTGGCGTCGGTTTCATGTGCGATTTTTATATTGATCACGCTAAAAATGCTGAGTTCTGGACTCCTGAAGGTAAACGTTATATTGACTTTGCCGGAGGTATCGGCGTTCTGAATACTGGTCATCTGCATCCCAAAGTACAAAAAGCAGTAGCTGATCAGTTGCAGAAATTTTCGCATACCTGTTTTAATACTGTTCCATATGAGCTGTATGCTAAGGTTGCCGAAAAAATTAATGCCAGAGCACCTATTGCCGGCGACAAGCGCACAATGTTTGTTACTTCTGGTGCTGAAGCTGTTGAAAATGCCATTAAAATTGCCCGTGCCTATACCAAAAGACGTGGTGTGATTGCATTTAACGGTGCCTTTCATGGCCGTACCAATCTCACTATGGCTTTAACCGGCAAAATCGCACCCTATAAAGTAGATTTCGGGCCGTTCCCTGCTGATATCGTACATGCACCTTATCCGAATGCACTGCATGGCGTTAGCATTGAAGATGCATTGCACGGTCTTCATAATATTTTCAAATGCCATCTGGCGCCCAGCGATGTTGCTGCTATCATTATCGAAGTAGTTCAGGGTGAAGGCGGCTTTAATGTTACACCAAATGAATTTCTGCGTGCCTTACGCCAGCTGGCGGATGAACACGGAATCGTGCTGATTTTTGATGAAATTCAGTCCGGCTTTGCCCGTAGCGGAAAAATGTTTGCTACCGAACTGACCGGCGTACAGCCAGATTTAATGACCATTGCCAAATCTCTGGCTGGCGGTTTTCCGCTTTCCGGTGTAGTAGGCAAAGAAGCCATCATGAATGCTCCTGTAGTAGGCGGCCTGGGCGGCACTTACGCCGGCAGTCCGCTGGGACTGGCTGCTGCTGATGCAGTTATTGATGTTATCGAAGAAGAAAAACTGTGCGAGCGCGCCAATATTCTGGGTAACAGATTGAAAGAACGCTTTAACAATTTAAAAGAAGTTATTCCGTCTATTGCAGAAGTACGCGGACCGGGCTCTATGGTCGCTATTGAATTAGTTAAACCCGGCACCTCAGAACCAGATGCTGAACGAACCAAAAAAGTACAGCAACTGGCGCTGGAAAACGGTCTGATGATTCTGACCTGCGGACAGTATTACAACGTAATTCGTTGTCTCTATCCGCTTACTATTGAAGATCATGTATTTGATGAAGCATTGAATATACTTGAAACTGCCCTGCGTCAGGCTCAATAATATTCATTGTCTGCAGGCTGCTCCGGTAGAATATTTGCCGGCAGCCTGTCATGTCTGTTTCAGTTTTTTTAGGAAAAAACTATGCAATTGCATGATTCTGCATTATTAAAAACCCAGTGTTATATAAATGGACAATGGCTGAACGCCGATAATGGCGCAGTTATTTCAGTTATCAATCCGGCTACCGGAAACAATCTGGCAGACGTGCCCCGCATGGGTACAGCAGAAGCTGAACGTGCTGTGGCAGCAGCACATGCAGCATTGAAACCATGGCAAGCCAAATCAGCTAAAGAACGCAGTAATCTTCTGCGCCGCTGGTTTGAGCTAATGATGCAGCATCAGGAAGATCTGGGCATTATCCTGACTTCAGAACAGGGGAAGCCGCTGGCTGAGGCTAAAGGTGAAATTGCCTATGGTGCATCTTATCTGGAATGGTATTCAGAAGAAGCCAAGCGTATTTATGGTGACACCATACCCGCGCCGTCAAACGACAAACGGATTATGGTACTTAAGCAGCCAATCGGCGTATGTGCAGCCATTACGCCGTGGAACTTTCCGAATGCGATGATTACCCGCAAGATTGCTCCGGCTCTGGCTGCCGGCTGTACTTTTGTTATTCGTCCGGCCTCGCAAACACCATTATCTGCACTGGCCATTGCTGAGCTGGCACAGCGTGCCGGCATCCCGCCCGGAGTAGTCAATGTCATTACCGGCAGCTCCAGTGAAATCGGCAAAGTATTAACTGAAGACGATCGGGTAAAAAAATTCAGTTTTACCGGTTCTACAGAAGTAGGTCGTAAACTGATTGCTCAGTGCGCCGATACAGTAAAAAAAGTATCTATGGAACTAGGTGGTAATGCACCATTTATCGTCTTCAATGATGCTGATATCGATGCAGCCGTAGAAGGTGCGATGATTTCCAAATTCCGCAATGCCGGCCAGACCTGCGTATGTGCCAACCGGTTGTATGTACAGAGTGCTGTATATGATGAATTCGTGGATAAACTGGCTCAGGCCATTGCCAAACTGAAAATAGGCAACGGACTGGATCAGGGCGTAACTGTCGGACCATTAATAGATGCAGGTGCGGTTAACAAAGTTCAGGAACATATTACTGATGCTATTGGCAAAGGGGCGGAAATCGTTACCGGCGGAACCGCAGATAATCACGGTGAATTATTCTTCCAACCTACATTACTGAAAAATGTTACTCAGGACATGAAAGTTGCCCGTGAGGAAACTTTCGGTCCGCTGGCGCCGGTATTTCGTTTTGAAAGCGAAGACGAAGTTGTCAGCTGGGCTAATGACACCGAATTCGGGCTGGCCAGTTATTTCTACAGTCGTGATATCGGCAGAATAGTACGCGTCAGCGAAAATCTGGATTATGGCATGGTAGCCATCAATACAGGACTGCTGTCAAACGAAGCAGCACCTTTTGGCGGCGTCAAGCAATCCGGTCTTGGTCGGGAAGGTTCTAAATACGGTATAGAAGATTACGTTGAAATTAAATATGTACTTCTTGCCGGCATTGACCAGTAATTCCTGAATCCGCGGCAGCCATAATCTGCTTCGCTGCCGCTTTCTTCACAATTATAAAAATCCTGAATGCACTGCATAAATCAGGATGGGACATTGTTGACTGAATTCAGCCAGCTAAAGGTGTTTCAGTCTGATATTACTCTTTCCAAAGGAGAATTAATTTGAGCACATCATCCACACTGAAAAACGGACTTAAATCACGCCATCTGACTATGATTTCTATTGCCGGCGTGATCGGAGGGGCTTTATTTATTGGCTCCGGCTCTGTAATTTACCATACAGGACCCGCAGCCATTCTTGCCTATGGTGCCGGCGGTCTTCTGGTCATGCTGATTATGCGCATGTTAGGAGAAATGGCTGTAGCTCATCCGGATAGCGGTTCTTTTTCCACATATGCCGATACTGCTATCGGCCGCTGGGCAGGTTTCAGCATTGGCTGGTTATACTGGTTTTTCTGGGCATTGCTCATGGGCTGGGAAGCCTATGTAGCCGGTAAAATTCTTAATAACTGGTTTCCAATATTTCCCATCTGGAGCTATATGCTGGCAGTAACCGTAGCTCTGGTTGTTATCAATCTGATGGATGTTAAAAATTACGGAGAATTTGAATTCTGGTTTGCTTTAATCAAAGTAGTCGCCATTGTATTGTTTCTGATTGTAGGCAGTCTGGCTATTATCTATTTATGGCCGTGGGGTCAGGCAGATGCAAAAGGCTGGACACACTTAACTGATCAGGGATTCATGCCTAAAGGATCATCATCTGTGGTAACAGCATTGCTGGGTGTTATGTTTGCCTATATTGGTGCTGAAATCGTTACTGTTGCTGCTGCAGAATCCAACCATCCGGCTACAGAAATTCGTAAAGCCACAAAATCTGTCGTCTGGCGCATCATCCTGTTTTATGTAGGTTCGATTTTTATTACCGTTTGTCTGATTCCGTATAACGACCCGCGGCTGAATGATGCCACATGGGGAACATACAGTGTAGTATTAACCTCACTGGGAATTCCTCAGGCACGTCATATCGTCAACTTTGTTGTCCTTACTTCAGTTTTAAGCTGTTTTAATTCAGCTCTGTATACCTGTTCGCGCATGTTATATTCATTGGCAAAACGCGGTGATGCTCATCGGATCATGTCCTATACCTCGAAAAATGGCAGTCCGCAAATTGGCGTGCTTATTTCCTGTGTCTTTACCCTGTTTGCAGTGTATCTCACCGCTACCGCCAAAATGGATGTTTACGATGTACTGATGACTGCTACCGGTACGATTGCCCTGTATGTTTATCTCGCTATCAGCTGCTCACAATTATTTCTGCGTAAAAAACTGGAAAAACAAGGGCAGACACTGACATTTAAAATGTGGTGCTTTCCATGGCTGACTTATCTGGTTATCGGGCTGATTATTGCTTCGATTATTATTATGATTATCGAAGGAACCTATAAATATGCAGTAATATATACCAGCATACTGGCGGCCATCATCCTGATAATGGGTATAGTGGCACAAATATTTAAAATCGGCAGCCAGCAGAATAAAACAGAATAATATTTAATATTGGTTTTATACAGATTAGAGCAGTAATAATATTTATCTATCTTGACACAGATTGATTAAGATAAATATTCGGATAAATTAATTTAAATTTTATTCGCCATAACTGGCAACAATTCAGTACACTATTCATTTTGAAATTCAACCGGCACAAAATGATTACACTAGAACAATGTCAGCAATGGGATGCCGCCGATATTCTGGCTCCCCTAAAAAATCAGTTTGAATTACCACAAGGGGTTATATATCTGGATGGTAACTCTTTAGGTGCGAAACCCAGAAAAGCTGCAGAAAATGCTCAGGCAGTGATTAATCAGCAATGGGGTACCGATCTGATTAATAGCTGGAATAAAGCTGGCTGGTGGGATTTACCGGTACGACTAGGCAATAAAATCGGTCAGCTGATTGGTGCTCAGGAAAATGAAACCGTTGTTACCGATACAACCAGCCTGAATCTGTTTAAAGTATTGGCCGCAGCCATCCATATTCAGCAGAATAATGACAATAATCGTAAAATCATTATCGCTGAGCGTGATTCTTTCCCTACTGATATTTATATGATTGAAGGTTTTATGGCTCTGATTAATCAGGGTTATCAGCTTCATCTAATAGATACACCGGCAGATCTGCCCGCCTGTATTAATGAAAACACTGCCGTTGTAGTGTTATCTCATGTTAACTATCGTACCGGCTACCTGCACGACATGGCAGCAATCAATGCACTGGTACATTCGCATGGTGCTTTAACTATCTGGGATTTGTGTCATTCAATCGGTGCTGTACCTATTGATCTGAATGCCAGTAACAGTGATTTTGCTATTGGTTGTACTTACAAATATTTGAACGGCGGTCCCGGAGCACCTGCTATGCTGTGGGTAAATGAGCGTTATCAGACTGCATTCAGCCAGCCATTATCCGGCTGGTGGGGTCATGCGCGGCCGTTTGATATGGCTGAAAGCTATACACCTGCAGACAATATCCGTCGTTATTTATGCGGTACACAGCCAATTGTATCTATGAGTTTAATAGAAAACGGCGTAGATATCTTTTTACAAACAGATATGCAGTCACTGCGGCACAAATCTCTGCAACTAACTGATTTACTGATTGCTCTTACTGAGCAGGAATGTGCCGGACATAATTTAACGCTGATTACACCGCGTGAATATGCTCACCGTGGCAGCCATGTCAGCCTGCGTCACCCTCATGGTTATGCCATAGTTCAGGCTCTGATTGCCCGCGGTGTAATCGGAGATTATCGCGAACCGGAAGTGATTCGCCTGGGAGTTACACCTTTGTATCTGAGCTATACCGATATCTGGCATGCTGTTCAGCATCTGAAACAGGTATTAATTAATGAGGAGTGGGCTCAGCCACAGTTTCACACGCGCGGACAGGTAACCTGATTTGCATTTCTTTAATCCACACAGGTACAGGCCGGGCATGAATATTCTGCTCGGCTTATGCTTCTCATCTTAAGGAAAAACGATGGGTAATTTCGAGCGTATTCAGTCTCGGGAAACAGGATTACACAAAAAGCTATCCGCCGGTCAGATGAGCATGATTGCCATTGGCGGAGCAATAGGAACCGGCTTATTTCTGGGCAGCAAATTTGCCATTGGCTTTGCCGGCCCTGCTGTTATCATCAGTTATGCTCTGGGCGGCATGATTGCACTGGCTTTAATGGGATGTCTGGCAGAAATGACTGTGCAGCACCCTACTTCGGGTTCTTTTGGTGCTTATGCTGAATTTTATCTGCATCCTCTGGCTGGTTTTCTGGTTCGTTACAGTTACTGGGCCTGTATTGTTCTGGCTGTGGGTACAGAAGTCACTGCCATTGCTGAATACATGAAATTCTGGTTTCCACGGGTTGATTCATGGATATGGATTGCACTGTTTTCATGCTGCCTGATCGGCGTTAATGCCTATAGTGTCAAAGCTTTCGGTTCAGTTGAATACTGGTTTTCCACCATTAAAATTTTTGCCATTATCGTATTTATTGTACTGGCCATCAGTGTATTACTAACGCAAAGCAGTATCAGTAGAATTGAACAAAACATGTTTAGCGGCGGGTTTGCTCCGCATGGATTTTCCGGTATCTGGACCGGTGTGATTATTTCCATATTCAGCTATCTCGGTATTGAAATGATCGCTATAGCCGCAGGTGAAGCCACCAATCCTGAACAGGCAGTTAAAACCGCGTTTAAAGGAACTTTTGCAAGGCTATTGATATTTTATCTGCTTGCACTCAGTCTGATTGTCATGCTGGTACCGTGGCAGGAATTAATTAAAGAAGGAAGCACCAGCCCGTTTGTCAGCGTAATGAAAAATGTAGGTATACCATTTGCCGACAGTATTCTGAACTTTATTGTCATTGTTGCTGCACTTTCAGCCATGAACAGTATGCTCTATATTGCCACTCGTATGATGTTCAGCCTGTCTCGTGCTAACGAAGCACCACAAATATTCGGTAAAGTAAAAAGTAATGGCGTACCACTGAATGCACTGGCTTTATCCTCTGCCGGTATCGCTGTCGCCGCACTGGTTTATATTTTAAATCCGGAAACGGCTTTTCCGGTTATGATAGCTTTGTCTATGTTTGGTGCATTATTCAGCTGGGGGGCAGTATTTCTGACACATCTGTGTTTTCGCATCCGGATGCAGCGGCAACAGCAAAAACTAAAATTCCGTGTACCCGGTTTTCCATTTGTCACTATAGCCGGTTTATTGGCAATCATCAGCATCATGATCACCACATGGTTTACCCCGATATTTCATGCTACCTTATTATTTGGTTTACCTTTTCTGGCATTTTTAATTCTGGCATATATTATTCAGATATATCATAAAAAAAGTATAAATAAATAAATATGTACAAAGTGTATATATCATAACAGCATCAATGCCAACTGGCATTGATGCTGTTATTGAATTAATAGAAAACAATATGGGATTAATAAATTAAATATCTATTTTTCATCAATAATAAATAAAATAATATTTATTGAATTTTAGTAAACTCAATATATAATTTTTATATAAATTATATATTTATTATATTAAATCTGCATTCCTTCAAAAGGATTAAAAGATTTGGATTTTTTAGTTCTATGTACATAATAAATAGGATTAGTCATAACAGCCCAAAAGATTGCATAACAACAACCTGCTGCCGCTTTAGAAAGAAGCAGTATTAGTAATAAATCTAGTACTGTTAAAAATAACAATATAGTTAGCGCTTTACGCCACATACCTAAATAAAAATAATAGAAAGGACCAAAAAAGAATGCTTTCCAGTTCATCGCCATCGTCATTTGTGACTTAAATGGTAAACTTTTAAAATTTTTTACATATTTATCTGTTTGTTTGAAAACCTTTGGTATACCATTTTCTTCATAAAATTTGAATCTGAACAGCCATGCATCACTAAGCCCCATGTCGGAAAAATCACATTTTTTTTCAGTACTCTCGTCCATAAATAACCTATAGATATATTAATTACTAATTTAAAAATTTTAATTAAATACAAAAAAACTTCATTAAGTTTAACATAAATAATTTTATTTAAATAATATTACAGAATTTACCTTAATATTGTTTGACTATCGTTAAATTTTAGAGATTAATTTGAATATAATCACAGTTCATTTACTGATAATTTTCATCTAATAATTTAATTATTTATAATTATCAATATTTTGTGATATATCAGTGATTAACTATAGATTATCATCTATCACAATCAGAAAATTTAATATTCTCTCAACTGTAATACTACTATTTAATTACGGAAATACTATTCTTATTTAATAAATTACATTTTTATCTGTTCAGCAAAAAATTACCGACAGGTAAAACAAAAGAGCTGCTTGTGATAAAGCAGCTCTTTTGGTCTGATAAAAACAATATTACTGATTTAGTGTCAGCAATAAATGATTCATGCGTTTTACAAATGCCGCCGGATTTTCCAGTTTACCGCCTTCAGCCAGCAAAGCCTGATCATATACCAGCTCAGCCAGTTCATTGCGCTGTACTTCGTCCTGCTCAGAAGCAATTTTCTTAATCAAAGGATGATCCGGATTGATTTCCAGTGTTGGTTTGGTCTGCGGAATTTGACCGGCTGCGCCGGAAGCTTCCAGCATTCTTGCCAGATGCTGGCTCATATCATGCTCACCAACAACCAGACATGCCGGACTTTCTGTCAAACGGGCAGTAGCACGAACAGCGTCAACTTTATCACCCAGAGCAGTTTTAATCTGCTCTACCAGTTCCTTATTGTCTTCTTCTGTTTTAGCCTGAGCTGCTTTTTCTTCCTCATCAGCCAGATTACCTAAGTCCAGTGAACCCTTGGCTACACTTACCAAACCCTTGCCGTCAAATTCAGATAAGCTGTTTACCACCCATTCATCCACACGGTCAGTCAGCAGCAGTACCTCAACACCTTTTTTCAGGAAAATTTCCAGATGCGGGCTATTTTTGGCAGCAGCATAACTATCGGCAGTAATATAGTAAATTTTCTCCTGCCCCTCTTTCATCCGACCAATATAATCAGCCAGAGTAACATTTTGCTCACTACTATCATTATGCGTAGAGGCAAACCGGCATAAACCAGCTATTTTGTCTTTATTAGTGAAATCTTCAGCAATACCTTCTTTCAGTGTATTACCGAACACCTGCCAGAATTCAGCATATTTTTCCGGCTGATTTTTCTTCAGATCTTCTAAAAGAGACAATACTTTTTTAACACTGCCAGAGCGAATTGCATCCAGATCACGGCTTTCCTGCAAAATTTCACGGGATACATTCAAAGGCAAATCGCTGCTGTCGATCACTCCGCGAATAAAACGCAGATAAGAAGGCATCAGCTTTTTCGCATCATCCATAATGAATACACGTTTTACATATAACTGTACACCATGCTTAGGTTCACGCTCATATAAATCAAATGGTGCATGTTTCGGAATGTACAGCAATCCGGTGTATTCATGCCGTCCTTCCACACGGAAATGTGTCCACGCTAAAGCATCATCATAATCGTGTGATACATGACGATAGAAAGTCTGGTACTGCTCATCGGTAATTTCATTTTTCGGCCGTTGCCATAAAGCCTGAGCCTGATTAACCACTTCCAGCTCATCTGAAACTTTTACATTACCTTCTTCATCATATTCAGGCGCTTTCTTCATATAAATCGGCACAGAAATATGATCACTATAAGTCGTTACAATCCGGCGCAAAGTCCAGTCAGACAACAAATCTTTTTCATCATCTTTAAGATGCAGAATTACATCTGTACCACGGGCAGACTTACTAATCGGTTCAACAGTAAATTCGCCGTCACCAGCACTCACCCAGCGTACAGCTTGATTTTCAGCAGCACCTGCCCTGCGGCTTTCAACAGTTACCTTATCAGCCACGATAAATGCAGAATAAAAACCTACACCGAACTGCCCAATAAGATTGGCATCTTTTTTATCGTCGCCAGTCAGTTTTTCCAGAAATGCTTTGGTACCGGATTTAGCAATGGTGCCCAGATGTTCAATAATATCGGCTTCAGTCATACCGATACCATTATCTGATACTGTAATGGTTTTAGCTTCTGCATCAGCAGTAACTTTAATCCTGAATTCTGTATCATCTCCCAGCAAAGAAGCATCATTCAGAGACTCAAAGCGCAATTTATCGCACGCATCGGCAGCATTGGAAATCAGTTCCCGCAAAAAGATTTCTTTATTGCTGTATAAAGAATGAATCATCAACTGTAACAACTGTTTTACTTCAGTCTGAAAACTGTGTGTCTGTTTCATAATTTTCTCAAAAGCCCAAATATATGATTGTTGTTAATTTAAAATATGGGCAGCACATTTCAGTTTCAAGCCGGATAGTCATATGTTTGCTTGTTGTACAGCTTTTGCCGCAAGCACAAAATATCAGACAAATATCAGTATATACATTTCAGACAAAACTAATTTGTTACAATAGAATATTTACTAAGCCTACTAAATAAAACCGATCAAACATCATGAACACCCATCATTGTTTGCCTGATACCCGCGCATTTCCTACCGATCAGGTTAAAAACGAACTGCTGCTGCATGCAGCCAGTCTGGTAACACCTGCATCAAAAGCACAAACTACCCTTGCCCGTGAGAGCCTGCAAACTGAAATCAGCCGTATGCTGGCACAAAATCACTATACCAACCTTTCTGTAGCACTGGCTATGGCGGCCAATAGTGATATTTACAATGCACTGTGGAACAGTATGGAAACTGTATTACAAGCACGTAATCAGACAGAAGTACAATGGCTGGCCTTGCCCGTGATAATAGTAGGTGGTGCTAAAGAAAATATCTCTCTGCCAGACAGCATGCCCGCAGATGCCATTGCTGAAATCTTCAAAAACCGTCCATGGTCTGATGAATGGAATAAAATTCAATGGGCATCTCATCTTGTGAGTGATACTACCCTGACCCATATCAAAGCCAGTCAATGGTATGCTGCTAAACAAAATCAACAAATGGCCGCAGATTTTCTCGGTCAGTTACCTAAAACACCACTGATAGTTGAAAGCGGACAATCAGTACAGGTTTTTTATGCCCTTGGTTTTTCCGGACCAGACATTCAGTCTGCCCTTAACTACAATCTGGCAGATACTGCCCTGCCGCTCATGCAAGTCTGGCAAACTCATCTGGCTACAGCCGGTGCTACGCTGTTTATCAACCCGCTTGCGCCACAATCACCATTAAACGCCTTACGCTCTGGCAGTGCCATGCGTCTGCGAATGGCCTGTGATGTCTTTACGACTAATGCTATCCGGGCGATTCGCCTGCAAAGTCCGCGGGTTGGAGTAGTTATTGCTGCTCAGGAAGGTGGGAATATATTATTTGGTTTCAACGCAACCGACAGTGTATTTGAACTTCAGCCACAAATTTTCCGCTGGCCGCTAACACAGGCAGACAACATTGACAGCATAATACAAAATTTCATTGATCTGCTGGCTGAGTGCAATGTTGAAAATATTCGCCTGTTACATGAACCAATCAGTGTACAGGCCCAATTGCCTAATTATGCCCAATCTATCAATATGGTCGGGCATAACCCACTTTTTCCACGGAGTCACTGATGGCTGCAACTAAAGTATTATTTGTCTGTCTGGGTAATATCTGCCGTTCTCCCATGGCAGAATACATTCTGCGCGACCTGGTAACAAAAAAAGGTCTGAGTGAACAGATTGAAATTGCCAGTGCCGGTACTTCCGGCTGGCACAATGGTGAAGACATGCACTCAGGAACCAAAGAAATTCTGCACGCAAAACAAATCAGTACTAATGATTTTCAAAGTAGTGAAGTAAAGCCGGAGGATATTGCCATTTACGATCATATTATTGCTATGGATGATAAAAACCTGCGAGACTTATCCCGTATTTTTGGGTGTAGCCGTCCGGATAAAGTCTACAAAATTACCGATTTATTACCAGACAGCGAATATGACTACGTACCAGACCCTTATTTCAGCGGTAATTTTACAGAAACCTGCACCATTATCCATGCCGGCTGCGAGGCATGGCTCAAATACTGGCAAACCTCAGCAGGCAAACAGTAATCCAGATTACCCGCCGTTTATACTATCCGGATAGAATCTACTCAATAAAAGAGCAATATGGTAAAATTAATACCATATTTCAATTATTTGATGGTATTAAAACTTGCCAAAGCGCTCAGCTTTGGCATTGTTTTGGTACGTAAAATCAACACAGCAATAAGGAATTTAAAATGGCAGGACATAGCAAGTGGGCCAATATTCAGCATCGTAAAGGTCGTCAGGATGCCAAACGCGGCAAAATCTTCACCCGCCTGATTAAAGAAATTACCATTGCAGCCCGTCTGGGCGGTGGCGATCCGAATGCCAATCCCCGCCTGCGTCTGGCAATGGATAAAGCTACTGATGCCAACATGCCCAAAGATAATATTCAGCGGGCAATAGATAAAGGTACAGGTAATCTTGAAGGTGTTGAATATGTAGAACTGCGTTACGAAGGTTATGGCATTGGCGGAGCGGCAGTTATGGTAGACTGCCTGACCGACAATAAAACCCGTACCGTAGCCGATGTACGCCATGCCTTCACCAAACATGGCGGCAATCTTGGTACAGACGGCTCAGTAGCCTTTCAGTTCGTTCATCAGGGCTATTTACTCTTCAGCCCGGAAGTGGATGAAGATACTCTGATGGAGGCTGCTCTCGAAGCAGGTGCTGAAGACGTTATCGTACAGGAAGATGGTTCTAAAGAAGTCATCACCGAACCCTATCAGTACAGCAGTATTAAAGAAGCACTGGAAGCAGCGGGTTTGCACGCGGCCGATGGCGAAGTAACCATGCGTGCAGTTAATGAAACCGTTCTGCAAGGAGCAGAAGCTGAAAAAATGCAGCGTTTATTAGACGCACTTGAAGATCTTGATGATGTTCAGAACGTTTATACTACAGCCGTACTGGAAACTGAATAAACATAAAACGGACTGTTACTCAGTCCGTTTTTATCATTAACAGCATATTATTACCATTGATTCATGCAAGCTATAACCGAACTTTTTCAAACAGCTTCTGCCGGTGAATGCGCTGAAATTTTAGATTTCTGGCTCAACGAATGCAGCCTTGATGAAGCACCAGATGTACATACAGTAAAATTATGGCAACAATTGTTTCAACAGCGCGGCAGTAAATTTAACCGTCTGGCTACCCTGTGTCAGCAATGGCTAATTGAAACAGACTCATTATGAAATCATCATGGATGAATAAATGGCTGTTCCTTGCCGCCATCTGGTTTCTGGCCAGCCTGTATTTTTTATTCTTCAAAGCAAGTGGTAATCCGGTACCTATTCCGCAATTTGATAAAATCTGTCACTTTGGCCTATTTTTCGGCCAATTCTGGCTCCTGTCCAAAGCCTGCTTCAGTGCCGGCATCACGATTCTGCTACGCCTGTTAATTATAACTGCCATTATCTGGGCTGCTTCCAGCGAAATTATTCAGGCACTGTTCACTAAACGTGAGGGCGATATAATGGATACAATAGCCGATCTCACCGGTGCCGCACTGGCACTTTGGCTGGCTCGTCAAATACAAACAGCTCGCCGCAACATCAGCAGGGAGAAATATTAAAATGGAAATTACTGTTTATCAGCAACGCCGTCAGACTGTACTGAATAAAATCGGCGAAGATGGCATTGCCATTATATTTGCCGCTCCGGAACAACGCCGCAGTAATGACACAGAATACCCTTTCAGACAAGATAGCTACTTTCATTACCTGACCGGTTTTCCTGAGCCCGGAGCAGCATTGATACTGAATGGACGTGAACACACTTCCACTCTTCTGTGCCGCAATAAAGACCCTGAACACGAAATCTGGAACGGTTTCCGTTATGGTTATACAGCTGCACGAGAGCAATTTGCTTTCGACTCAGCCGATGATATCAACCAGTGGCCGGTTTTGCTTAAACGTGCACTGGCTGGTCACCGACGACTCTTCGCATTGTGGGGACTATATCCTGAAAATGACCCTAAGCTCATTGAATTATGGTATGAAGTTGCCCGTATAGCCAATTATCGCAGTGCCAATGGCAGTACGATTGCACCTGACAGTCTGGTAAATCTGACCAGCATCCTCGATCCGATGCGTCTTATCAAAGATGAACATGAACAGTCGATCATGCGCATTGCCGCAGAAATCAGTGCACAAGCTCATATTCGAGCCATGCAGACTACTCGTACCGGCCAGTATGAATATCAGGTAGAGGCAGAAATTCTGCATGAATTCATGCAACGCGGAGCACGCTATCCATCGTACAACAGCATAGTTGCCGGGGGCAAAAATGCCTGTTGTCTGCATTATGTCAGCAATAACTGTCAGTTGCAGCAAAATGATTTACTCATGATTGATGCAGGTGCCGAATACCAGATGTATGCTGGTGATATTAGCCGCACCTTTCCCGTTAGCGGGCGTTTCAGCAGTGCACAAAAAGATATCTACGATATAGTACTGGCTGTTAACCAGGCGAGCATTACCTCTACTGTAAAACAGGCAAACTGGCAGAATATCAGTGCTACAGCCATCAGCATGCTAACCCAGGGGCTAATTGATCTGGGCATACTCCGTGGCAGCCTAGAGCAGAATATTGAAACTCAGACTTATCGGCGTTTTTATATGCATGGGCTCGGACACTGGCTCGGACTGGATGTTCATGATGTTGGTGGCCGTTTTGACAGCAATGAACAGCCTATTTTGCTTCAGGCGGGAATGGTAACGACCATAGAGCCCGGTTTATATATCAGCGCAGCAGATGATATACCTCAGGCATTTCATAATATTGGCATCCGCATTGAAGACAACGTTCTGATTACAGAAACCGGTAATGAAGTACTCACTGCTTCTGTACCTAAAACTACCGCAGAAATTGAAACATTGATGCAGCATTAAATCAGAATTTAATCAGTATTAGCCATTAAAATAGCCGGATAACATTTATCCGGCTATTTTTTATAAATGCACTTTTAATGATTAAGCTGACGCGCAGCCAGTTCCTCCTGCGCAGTAGCCACAATATCAGTACCAAACAAAGAATTCACATCTGCCTCATCAAATACATAGCGTGCATGACAAAAATCACAGTTCACCTCAATACTGCCCTGCTCAGCTACAGCCTCACCTACTTCCTGCCCGCCAAGCAATAGCAGCATATCACCAACCTTAGCGCGCGAGCAGGTACAGGAAAATTCAACATTCTGAGGTGTAAACACCCTTAGCTCATGCTCATGAAACAGCCTGTATAACAATGTCTGCACATCCAGCCGCAACAACTCATCTGCCGTAAGCGTCTCAGATAAAGCTGATAACTCTGTCCAGCTATCTTCATCTATATCCTGTTCGGGTAATTTTTGCAGTAATAGACCGCTGGCATGTTCATCATCCGCAGCAAGCATAATATACGTAGCCAGCTGTTCGGAACGCGCCATATAATTCATCAGCATCTGAGCAATACTGCTACCATTAAGCTCCACCATACCCTGCCAGGATTCACCCTGAGAGGGCTGCAAAGTCAGTACAAACATTCCTCCTTCACCAAGCAAATCTACCAGTGTCATATTGTCATCAATGACAGCAGATTCATCCCAGCGTGCTGTTGCTCGGCAGGTTGCTGCCGATGTAGCTTCCGCCACCAGCATTTTCAAAACGCCCTTACCCTGCACTTGCACAATCAGATTACCGTCAAATTTCAGATTACTAGCCAATAATACCGCAGCCACAGTCAGCTCACCCAGAGCCTGATGAATTGCCTTAGGATAGATTTTATTTTCTGCCACATGCCGCCATACCTGCTGCAAATTCACTTGCAGACCACGTACAGGACAGTCATCAAACATAAACCTCGTTAACTGATCTGCTTGCACCATCTTATTTTCTGTCATCATTTCAATCTCGGCAAAATAATCAGACAATATGACCTCATCCGCCCAAAAATCAAGTAAAAGAAATTTCTGTTTGCATTAATATATATTTGACCTAATAAATCAATTTATACTAAAAATATAAAATTAAACTCAGATATATATAAATTAAATTTTAATTATCATTTCATAATTTCAGCCCAAAAATTAATTATAACAAAGTAATAAATTACTTATAAATACACATACTTAATTAAAAAATAAAATTATAATTAAAAATGAATAATTATTTAAGTTTAATAATTTTTATTAAAATATTTATTCATACATTATTGGTATTCCAGTAAGATTAAACTATTAATAACATTAAATATTTTTATAATTTGTCTGATACTATTTCAGTTTGTCACAATATAACTTTAACTTAGCTAAGCCGAGCTATAGCCTATGAAATGGATAGCAATCATATCCTTTTGGTGACAATGGTAAGAATTTCTGTCATGTAGGAGATCTTAACGACATTCTTAACGATGGTAGTGGTTATGATTCTCTCTGTGAAAATCCGAAAGTAACACCTACATTTTGTAGCAAGGTTCAGATTAGATGAAATAGTAAAAATACCTTTCTTCAATTAATTAAAAACCAGCATTGATCCTGGTAATTTATAAATAAAATACATATTTCTTACTTTTTAATTAAATTAATTAAATTTAAGATTAATAAATTAGTAATCACAATTAAAATATATTTAATATAAATATTAATGCAATTAAAATAAAACCATAATGAATAACTCTCAATAATTTTTTTAAACCAAAAATCCACCTAATTCATAAAATATTATATAAAATTAAATTTTACAAATATAAATATTGTTTAAAATTATGTTCTGGTTTAAAAGTAGTTTATAAAATTTATGTAGAAAACTAACGATTTTATCTCTACATTCTATATTTTAAAATAAATTAATTTCATTTTTTTAAGTTAAATATCATTAAATTAATCAAATATTTAACTTGTATAATTATATACTCTATGCTAATTTAACTATACATACCTTTGCAGCTACAAAAAGGAGACAAAAATTGTATTTAAACACTAGATTTTATTATATTTATTCCTTACCAAATATGTTTACTAAAATAATTTGATGATAACTTATTTCTTAGCATTAAGTATTTAGATTAATAAATTTTCAAATTTATTTTTAATAATTAGTTATAGGAGAATATAATTTTTATTAATTTATTTAAACAATAAACTTGTAATTAAATATAGAATATTGATTCTATATTAATGAATTTTTATTATATTTTTAAATCAAATATTACTCAAAATATAAATAATTTTTATTTAGAGGTTGTCTACAATCTAATTTAAAACTGAAGGGTGAAAATTATGTTAGAAGCACAAAATGTAAGTCTAAGTGAAATTCAAGCATGGCGTAATCAGATTGAAAATGGAGATTTATCCGATGTTGGCGCGGTGTATCAGCAACTGGCCAAACGTGGCTATCATTATGCTAAATGGGCATATGGAGTAGCTTCTTCAGATAGCATTACCGGTAATGGCGCGCTGGAATTTATGCAGGCTGTAGCGAATGAACATAATCATATTCTAACGACCGATGAAACCAATAAGATACGCCGCGGCATGGCCTTGGGCTATTTAGATATTCTAGCGAAAAAAGCTGGATCAGATAGTGTAAGCCAGGATATTAGCTATAAGGAAATGCGAGAATTTCATATTGAGGTATTTAAAAATAATAATGTTGATATTAACTACTGGACGCTGTATGAACCTATGCGCATTATTGAACAGTATGCGTCGGGGAAACCCATTGGTGGGCATGAAATCAAAGGCGAACAGGTTGTCGAAGAAGTGTGGGAAGCTATGTGGGCTACCAAAGGCACCAATGTCGATAGCTGGTTGATGAGCTTGGGATTATCTGGAATCATGAGCGATGCTCAAAATGGGTATATTTATATTAATAAACTAACTGGTACACCTGAATCCATTGCTTCGATAACGCTAAAGGCAGCGAGCAGGGATCCGGTTACAGGATTACTGATTTGGAGTTGCTATAAAAAAGTGCCAATTTCCAGCGCTGATCAGGCACTGGCGAAAAAGTGGGTGGATAATACTAGCAAATATGCCCCGGTAAAGGATTATTGGGTTGAATTTGGTAGAGAAGGTCTCCAAAATTTATGGTACAAGGACTATGCTTCTCCATCTGACCAATGTAAAGGCAGTTATTTTGAAAATCAGAAAAATACCGACGCTGCAAAACAGCAATTTAAATTTAACTGGGAAGTAGCTGGTGGCAAGGGTGTAACAAAATGGATTATAGCAGCAGTATTAAATACCAATAGCATTAATTCATCCGATCCGCGGATTAATAGCATTAATGACGATAATTTTGCTGATAAAGGATTGGGATTTATCTTTGATCCGGTGAATGGTCATCGCCAGGAAATTGCCGGCCAGCCGGGCAAATTTGAATTTAAATACCAGCTGGCGTTTATCGATGAGCTGCCGGAAAAATTATTATCGCAGTTGCAGACATGGGAAAAACAAGGCAATCAACAAATGGTATCGCTGTATCTGAATGCACTGATGCAGCTTAATCCTGTAGTAATCATAAATCCAGACGAAATGCCTAAAGTTAGAACAATTAATGATGTTGGAGAAAACTGGATAAAGTTACGTACATGGATGATTCAGGAAATGCGCTTTGCTCAAGCAAAAGAATATGACAATGAGTTAACAATGCAGCCAGCTCACCTTCAACAAATTGCTGAGTCTGGTCCCCTAGCCCGTCCATTACATCTGGGATATCAACAACTAAAATCATTAGTCGAGTCCATTCGTGTACAGTATGGCTTTGGTAAAGAAGATGCAATTCTATTTTGCGATAACCAAACTGGTCAAAATTGGTGTACAGATCCTAACACCATTGAGAATGCACATCATGTAGTCATGTTGGCAGAAAATAATACTCAATCATACACTGGTGGAGAACTGGCTGATGTAATTGTTGGCGGTAAAGGTGATGATGTAATTTCTGGTAATGATGGAAATGATTATCTGTTAGGCGGCGCCGGCAATGATACGCTAAGGGGAGGTAAAGGTAATGATACTTTATCCGGCGGCAATGGTATGGATCATTATTATTTTAATTCAGGAGATGGCAAGGATGAAATCTATGACGATGATGGCAACGGCATAATCTATCTGAATAATAAAAAATTTTCTGAATATAAATGGCGAGTTATAGCAAAAAATCTATGGCAGTCTGAAGATGATAAATGGCAACTAAAATTAGAAAACAGTGGTGATTTAAATATTCAGTCATCAACTGATAAAAATAATTCGCTTACTATTAGACAATGGGACATCATGCGTGGAAACAAGCTGGGGATTTCTTTTAGCGGCGGTGGGGATCCCTCCTCTACCGGCAAAAATAAAATTCTAGGAGACTGGCGTACTAAAATCATCCGAGTAGAAGGTTATTTTGATATGGATGAAAATAAAACGGGCCTATATTATCCAAATTGGAAAAATCGCAATACAGACGGCAGTATTGTAAACGGTGTAAAAGAAAATGGTTTTGAGGATGTAATTCACGGTACAGATGAGGATGATGAAATTTATGGTATGGGTGGTGGCGATGCCATTGATGGCGGTTTCGGTAATGATCTGATTTTTGGCGGTGATGGTAATGACCTGCTGACCGGAGGAGGCGGATCAGATACGATTAAAGGTGGTAATGGAAATGATTATATATATGCAAATAGCAAATTAAATGCATCAAATCGGTATCGCCCCGGCGAACGCTGGCAAATGCCGGCATCAGGTAAAGAGCTTATTTATGCAGGTCCTAATTGGGGAATATATAATAACCATAACGATAGAATGGTCATTGAAGGGATCACCGATGCCATTAATGACGAAGCAGATACAGGCGGAGATTTTCTCTATGGCGGGGATGGTAATGATTACATTATAGGCAGTAATCTGAATGATTATATTGAGGGAGATTCAGAAGTTTTCGAGCAGGGGGATGATATAGTTTATGGAATGAGTGGAAATGATCATATTATTGGCGGTAATGGTAATGATTATTTATATGGCGATGGTATGATTAGTTATGGATTTTTGAATTCACTGGATGGTGTTGATCATGGTGATGACTATATTGATGGTGGAGACGGCAATGATGTAATAGTCGGAGGTGGCGGCAATGATGTGATCATCGGTGGGAATGGTGATGACAGCCTTTTTGGTGATATTGATGACTATATGGAAGCCCGATATCATGGTAGCGATACCATTGATGGCGGTGCAGGAAATGATGAAATAATTGGCGGCGGCGGAGACGATTATCTGCATGGCGGTTTTGGCAACGATAAAATCTGGGGGGATGATGGAGATAAAGCCGGTCGCCATTCCGAACTAAATGGTAACGACCACATCTGGGGTGATGACGGCGATGACTATCTGGATGGAGGTTATGGTAATGATAATATACATGGCGGAGAAGATAATGATTTGATTTTTGGTGGTGCCGATAATGATGAACTTTATGGTGATAATGGCGATGATATAATTTGTGGAGATAATCTAGATGAAAACGTCGCTGTACATGGTAATGATTACATTGATGGCGGCGAAGGAAATGATTATTTAGTTGGGGGCGGAGGCGATGATTGGATTATTGGAGGTGAAGGAAACGATACATTATACGGAGATGACTGTCAGCCAGGTTATCAGCTAAACACTGTAATGGCTGGCGATGATTATCTTTCAGGCGGTGCAGGCAATGATATTTTAATTGGCGGATACGGTAATGATACGCTGGATGGCGGTACTGGCGATGATCTGATTTACGGTGGTGGCGGATGCGATATTATTTATGGTGGTGAGGGAAATGATCAGATAGCAGGTGATTTCAGTCTGGCTGCCGATACTCATATCGACGCTACAAATAATGAATATAACGATGTAATTTATGCCGGTTCAGGTGATGATCTGGTTCTCGGTCAGCTTGGTGATGATCTGATTTATGGTGGTGAAGGTAATGATCAATTATATGGAGATATGGAAGAAAACGCATCAGAACATCATCCGCAAAATAATGGTAATGATACGATTTTCGGAGAAAGTGGTAACGATTATATAGATGGTGGATATGGCAATGATTACCTTGATGGCGGTACTGATGATGATACTATTTTTGGAGGCGGCGGAAACGATTTAATTTATGGTGGTGATGGTGACGATAAATTAATTGGTGATGCATCTAATGAATTTGATATAGATAATAATGGCGATGGAGATGATGTTATTTACGGTGGTAATGGCAATGACACAATCTATGGCGGAGGCGGTAATGATTTATTACAAGGTGATAATGGAGATGATGTTATCTATGGCGGTAGCGGCGATGACAAATTATTTGGCGGTGATGGAGATGACTGTCTTTACGGAGGTAGAGGAAATGATTATCTGAACGGTGGTCTGGGTGATGATATTTTTATTTTCAAAAACGGAGATGGTATAACCACTATAGAGGATTATAGTGGTAAGTCTGCTATCATAGTAGATAATTTAGATCAACTGAGTTTTACACAATATGAAAAAGGGATAATAATCCATACCGGTATATTTGGAGATGCTATTTATCTGATAGGCTGTTTTACTGATGGTCGAAAGAATAGTCTTCCTTTGGATCAGATTATATTCACCGACAATAAAAAAACTCAGACCTTGTCCAATCTGCTTTCATCAAATCTTAACACCATTGCGCAAAAATATAATCAAATTATTGATGGAGACTCTACTGACAACATTATATGGGGTACAGAAAATAATGATCTCATCTACGGCTATACAGGTAATGATACTTTACATGGTGGTGCAGGCAATGATGATCTTGAAGGTGGAGATGGTAACGATATTTTATATGGTGAAGATGGCGATGATATTTTAAATGGCGGACCGGGAGAGGATACACTCATCGGAGGTTCAGGTAGTGATATTCTGACTGGCGGAGATTATGAAAAGGACATATATATTTTTCAGAAAGGGCATGGACATGACACTGTTAACGATCGGGGGGAACAAACGGATCCCAATAATGTAATTTTTGAAAATGCCAGTTATTCACAGGCTAAGTTCAGTCGTACCGGTGTCGATCTGATAATTAAAGCTTACGGAACCGAAGATTCTGTCACATTTACCAATTATTTTGCTGGCAAACTTTATCAGAATTTTATTTTTAATTTTACAGATAAAACTCTGAATTTCGAAGATATAAATAAAATCGATTATGATAGAAATAATAATCATCAGAAATCGATAATTAAAGGCTGGAAAGGAAAAGACATCCTCTACGGTTCAGACGGTGAAGATGAGCTATACGGTGGTGATGGGGATGATGAACTGCATGGTGGTGATGGTAATGATGAATTAACCGGAGGAAGTGGTTACGATATTGTAGATGGAGGAAAAGGTGATGATATTATTTGGGATGATTTAGGTCCTGATTTGTATATTTTTCAAAAAGGTCATGGACATGATGTGATTTATGGTGAAGGTAAATCAGATGAAGATGATGAAGGATGGAAAAGTGCTGATCCTGATTTTGAAGACTTTATTGATACAATAAAATTTCAGAATAGTAATTCACAGCAGGCCAAATTTATTCGTGGAGGAGAAAACAAAAGCGATTTAATTATTTATGCATATGGAACAGATGATTCTCTCACGATCGCTGATTTCTTTTCTGATCCTATGGGCAGAAGTTTTAAGTTTATCTTTAATGACAAGACTCTAACGCTTGATGATATCGCACAAATGCCTTGGATTCAGACAGTTTCAGAAAATAATACTTTTCTGGATGGATGGCGAGGAGTTGATTATCTTGAAGGCGGTAAAAATGATGATTACTTTATGGGTTTGGACGGCAATGATATTTTAAATGGTTATGACGGCGATGATAGTTTAAATGGAGGATGTGGTAATGACATAATCAACGGCGGTGATGGTAATGATATTCTATGTGGAAATTTTGAAAACGTACACTTTATGGAAGATGTTGATGGCGATGATATTTTAGACGGAGGCAGTGGTAATGATTACTTGTACGGTAACAGAGGAAATGACACCCTGATTGGTGGTGAAGGTAATGATTACATGGAGGGAGGAGACTGGGAAAAAGATTATTATATTTTCACAATAAATCATGGGCAAGACGTAATTAATGATTTAGGATTTGATGATATAAATGAACACTTTAAATGTAATGAATTAATATTTAAGGGTAGTAATAGTGAAAATGCTGTTTTTAATCGTATAGGAGACAATCTGATTATTAAAGCTTACGGAGAAAACGATTCTGTCACTCTAACCGATTTTTTCAAAGACCGTTTTCATCGTGCATTTAGCTATAAATTTGATGACAAAACTCTTTATCTCGAAGATCTAATAATAAAATTAACAAAAAATAGCGGTGAAAATGCAGATAGTTTACTTAATCAATTATGGAATCAAAATGCTCATCAGTTTGATCCTAATTTAAGTGAAGATGAAAATAGTTTTATTTCACATGAATTTGATGGTGAACAAAATGCAGATGAAGAAATTTATGATGATGATGGTGCTCCATATGACAAAATCCTGGGAACTTCTGAATCAGAAACTATAAAAGGTTGGGCTGATGCTAATATTTTGATTGGCTATGATGGCGATGATCGGTTGTATGGTTCTGGTTATTATAACTTTTTCAATGGAGGGAAAGGTAACGATATAATGTATGGAATGAAATATCAGAAAGATACATACTTATTTGAAAAAGGTCATGGTCAGGATATTATTTATGATAAAGATTATAAATATAAATATGCAAATATTGTAAATAATGAATTAATCTTCAGGGGTGGACATTCTGAAAATGTTGAGTTTTCTCGTATTGAGGAGGATCTGATAATAAAAGCTTATGGAACAAATGATTCTGTGATGCTTAAGAATTTTTTTGTTAATGAAGATAATCAGGCCTATAAATATATTTTTGATGACAAAACAATATATTTTGATGATATTCCCAAATCAATTTTTCCAGAAAAAAAACCAGAGGAGCAATTAAATGAAAATCTTTTCGAGTCAGATTTTCAAAATCATAAACTTAATCAATCATACCCAGGGATTTCAATTGGAAATAGTAACAAAACCCACGATTATCAATCATATGAAGACGTCAATATAAATATTGATGCATTAATAAATTTAATGTCAATTTCAAAAACTAAATATTACGATGGTACTTTGGATGGAAAAACTGATCGTCCACTAGGTTCAGATAATTTATACTTTCATTTCTCTCATATTGAAATGTAGAATTATGGATTTTTAAGCATAGCAATTTATAAATCAATTTAGTTGCGATATTAGTTTATAATAACAATGTCTGTTAATAAAATAGCAGGCATTGTTTTTTTTATACTTAATATTTTAAAATTTATAAAATTGATATTAAAATAAGCAGCTAATAATACTTAGATAACTTCAGTTAAGGAGAAATAATAAATGTGCCAGTTGTTAGGCATGGATTGCAATACCCCTACTGATATCGTCTTTTCTTTTGAAGGTTTTCGTTTGCGGGGAGGTCTGACTGACAGCCATGCAGATGGTTTCGGCATTGCTTTTTTTGAGGGGCACGGAGTGCGCCTGCTTCAGGATGATAAGCCTTGTGCCAGCTCACCTGTCGCAGATTTGGTGCAGCAATATAAAATCAAATCGGAAAATGTAATAGCTCATATTCGCAAAGCTACTCAGGGACAAGTGCACTTAGTAAATACACATCCGTTTGTACGCGAGTTATGGGGAGAATACTGGGTGTTTGCACATAATGGCAATTTGCGCCGTTTTAATCCTTCTGAAGGTGAATATTTTAACCCGGTAGGCTCTACGGATTCAGAGCAGGCCTTCTGCTATCTTCTTGAGCAGCTACGCCAGCGCTTTCGTCACAAGCCTTCTCGAGAAATTTTATTTAATGCTATAGCAGAAATTACTGGTGAGCTGCGTCAGTATGGTTTATTTAATTATATGCTTTCGAATGGTGACTGGTTAATTGCCCATGCCAGCACCCTGCTTTTTTATATTATCCGGCAGGCGCCTTTTGGTAAAGCTGTTCTGGCAGATGAAGACGTAGCTATTGATTTTTCCGCGGTTACTACACCATATGATCGTGTAGCCGTAATTGCCACATTACCGCTTACCTGTAATGAGCAGTGGCAGCAACTGGCGGTTAATGAACTGGTGATGTTCAGCCAGGGAGAAATTGTTTTGCGTGATTGTATCCAGCCGGCTCAATATATGAGTGTAGAAGATGGTCTGGCCATCGCACGCAAAGCCGGCGTCAGCATGTAACAGATTAAATTGAACTAAGAAACTAAAATTTCAGAAAATCTGTTATTAACTGAACTATCTTATGTTATTTATCCGGAATGGATTAAAACCAGATTAAAGCATAGTAACAATTGCAGATATTTGATGTAAATCCAAATATTTATTAAATATCTATATCTGTTTTCAAGCATTTTCTATAGTAATTAGTGAATCCATAAAAGAAAATCCCGGATAATTCCGGGATTTTTTGTTACTCAGATATGAGAATATTAACTATATATTGATTACATAAATCCATAAATCAGAATTGCTATTACAGCTATCGGAATAACATAACGGCATAGCACTTTCCAACAAGCAAATACAGCCTGGCCTAAATTCAGCTCCTGACGAATTCTTTCCTGATTCATTATCCAGCCGGCAAATACAATGGTGCCAAGACCGGTTAACGGTAACATAAGCTTACTGGTCAGATAATCGAGAGAATCAAATATATTTTTACCGAAAATTGTAATATCCTGCCACTCATTAAAAGACAGCAGGCAGGCAATACCCAATGCCCAGATAAACAAACTACTTACTAAAGTCGCTGATTTACGTCCCAAATGAGTTTTTTCTTCCAGTAACTCAACTGTCGGCTCCAGCAATGAAATTGAGGAAGTCAGGGCGGCGAAAGTCAGGAAAATAAAGAATACAACACCAATAATAGTACCACCGGCCATATTGCCGAAAGCGATAGGTAAGGTAACAAAAATCAGACCCGGACCTTCGCCCGGTTGCAGACCATTGGCAAATACCAGCGGGAAAATGGCCATACCGGATAACATGGCAACAATAACGTCCAGAATAACTACAGTACGTGCTGTAGAAATCAGATTCACATCTTTACCCAGATAGGAACCGTAAGCCATCATAATACCCATGCCCAGAGACAGGCTGAAAAATGCATGCCCCAATGCCGCCAGTACTGCCTTACCGGTAATAGCAGACCAGTTAGGAGTAAATAGGAAAGCAAAAGCCTTACCAAATGAAGGTCCGCTGACAACAGCCGCATAAACCACCAGACCAATCAGTAAAAGACCCAGCCCCGGCATCATCACTTTACACGAACGCTCCAAACCGGCACCTACGCCCATGGCTACAATCAAAGCAGTAGCAAACATGAAGACGGTATGCCATGTAAGTAAATGGCTTACACTACCAAGAAATTGCTGGAAGACCTGACCGGTACCCTCGCCATTTAAACCTTTAAAAGTGCCAGTACCGGCAAGAAAAATGTAATCAGCAGCCCACCCGCCAATAACGCTGTAAAAAGAAAGAATCAGGAATGAACCAAGTACGCCGATAATACCTACCCAGCGCCATGATTTAGATTGCCCTTCATCAGCAGCTACATCTTCCATGGTATGAATCGGATTTTTCTGCCCGCGACGGCCAATCAGCCACTCTGCCACCAGAATAGGCAAACCAATCACAAACATGCAAATCAGATAGGTAAGCACAAATGCAGAACCGCCCATCTGACCGGCCATATAGGGAAATTTCCAGATATTACCCAAACCAACTGCTGAACCTGCTGCGGCGAGCATAAATCCCATCCGCGAGCTCCACTGAGAATGCGACTTTTTCTTTGTTCCGCCACTCATCGCTACTGCCCCTTACTTCTTAATTCAAACTTTAATCAATAATCATGCCATGAATCGCATTTTTGGACAAGAAATGATTGTGAATGTACCGTTTTTGAGACCATTAAGCCCATTATTCAGACATTATGTCCAAATAATGAGCTTAAATATGGATTAAATTCAGGCTGGTTCAAAAAGTACTAACTTAAAAAAACATATTTACAACAGTCGATGCTGTAGTGCCGGTAGCTTAGTACGTACTGATTGCAGAAATTCGGCATCCAGCTCTGCACAAATAACACCCTCTCCTTCTGGCAAAGAAGCAAGGATTTCTCCCCAAGGATTAATAATCATACTATGGCCATATGTACGGCGGCCATTCTGATGCTGCCCACCCTGAGCAGACGCCAGCACATAACACTGATTTTCAATTGCTCTGGCAGTTAATAATGTGTTCCAGTGTGCTTTACCCGTGGTATAAGTAAATGCTGCCGGTAACACCAGTACTTCAAACGGAAGCTGGGCACGGAAAAATTCAGGAAAACGTAAATCGTAACAAATACCCTGTGCCACAGCGATATTATCAACTCTCAGCTCGGGTACATCCATGCCCCGCAGTATTGTATCGGCTTCTGCGTAAGACTCATTGGCACCAGTGTAACCAAACAAGTGCATTTTATGGTAGAAACCCAGCAATTCTCCTGAGCGTCCGTACACCAGCATGGTATTAAATATTTTGGTTTTATCTGTACTTTGTAAAGGTATGGTACCACCAAATAATATGATCCCCAGTTCAGCAGCAAGAGTTTTCAAAGCTGTTTGCAATCGGCCATCTCCAAAAACCTCAGCCACAGCTACTTTATCTGTTTCGTCTTTACCCATTATCGGCCAGTATTCAGGTAATACTACCCACTCCGCACCCTCAGCAGCTGCCTGTTGCACCAGTCGTTGCATTGTGCGCACATTCTCTGCTACCTGAGTACCAGATACCATTTGCACTATAGCTACTTTTACATTCTGCATCAGTTACTCCCGAATTTTTATCCTCATCTATGCTCTTTATAACCGTAACATAGCCGTCTGGCAAATTATTCTCTTTTCAACAAGATTATCTGAATTTTGGTCTTAATTTTGTAAGCGTTGGCAGATGCGGATTTATTTTACTTTGATTAGCACGGATAACAGCAAATATTACGACTAATTTTCTCGATAATTGCTTCCCATTTTCTTCAGAAATTCCTGTTGGGATTTAAACAGACCGATTAAAGATAAAGCCTGATACGAAATATTGAATTGCTGTGCTATATCCGCCACAATAGGAGTCAGCTTATGATAATGCCGGTGGCTAACACCGGGATATAAATGATGGGTTAAGTGCAAATTCAATCCGCCCAGCCAATATTCAAGCCAGCCATATTTTAGATGCCAATTGAGCGTTGTGTTAAAAGCATGCTGCAAACGTCCATGCATAAAATATCCATTTTCCGGCGCCTGATAGAAAGTAGCTTTAGCCCAATGGCTACCTAAAATCAATATGACAAATATCAAAGAAGAACACATTTGACTTAAACAATAAACCAGTACAATCCAGCTAAAATTGAATTGTGGACATACCCAAGCCGGCAAAATGAACGCCAGTAAAATATGTACCCATTTAGCTAGTAAAAATACCATCCATCCATTCCAGCCCTGGCTAGTAAATTTTTTAACATTGAACTTAAGACCTAATCTGTCCTGCCAGTCAAAACACCAGACAATTGCCGGAAATGTCATTGCTGCTACTATTGGCCAATAATAATGCTGATAGCGCATAAACCAATAATGTACCTGAAACGGAGTCTGTCGCAACACTCCGTTATAATCAATATCTAAATCGTAGTATTCAACATTAGTGTAAGGATGATGTTGAATAACATGACGAACACGCCAACAGTCTGGATCAATACCCAGGGGAATGGTAATAAGACAATTTAACCATTTATTTGCTCGTCCGGAACGGAAAAAAACATTATGCGAAGCATCATGTACTACATTAATAGCCAGCAGCAGCGCAAAGGTAATATAGCAAAAATAAAATAATGAAAACCAAATTACTGAGCTTTGATGTAATGCCGTAATATAGCTTGCAGCACAAAACAGACAAAGTATTGCCAACTTGAACTTCATACCCCTGTCAGCATAGCGATGATCTTGATGTGTAGTCAGATATTCTTGCAAAGCATCATTAAGAGCTTTTTTTAAACTTTTATCCTGTTGCGAATTGTATTCAAGTTCTCTTAATTCAGATCTCATATTTTATCCGTACTCGGCTTTAGGGTTCGATTACAGGCAAAGATTTTCGATACACTCTTATCCAGTTAATGAAAATAATGATGCCATGTATGCTCAGCAGTGCCATAGTAATTTGCCAGTAGGTCTGATGCCATTGAAATCCATACAAAAATAACAAAGGCATAGTTAAAGTTAATATTATCCAGCCTATTATTCCCCACGGGCGACCTTCGGACATCGCGC
Source organism: Snodgrassella sp. ESL0304 (assembly GCF_013344995.1). NCBI lineage: Bacteria > Pseudomonadati > Pseudomonadota > Betaproteobacteria > Neisseriales > Neisseriaceae > Snodgrassella > Snodgrassella sp. ESL0304. Next base: position 161,038 of record NZ_JAAEDR010000011.1, on the reverse strand, counting down.
CCAGAAAAATTGTTCCACCAGCCAGATAAGCAAATAATATATATTGAGTTAAACTAATATCGTTCAAACCGTACCCATATGTATAGATATAACTAATAGCTAAAATAAACAATGCTGTTGAACCTAAAGTCATGAGTAAATTTGAAATAACAAATTTGTCAGGAAACGAAGAAGGTTGAAAACGAATTTTAAATATTTGCATAAATGGAAAATTACTGGCCAATAACGGATTAAATGTTTTCACACCCGGAGAACCATAATTAACCGTACCTTCCGGCATTTCCGCATAGCTACCAAATAACTTATCCCATATAATAAATGAACCACCAAAATTGCGATTAGAATAATATCTGTCATTAATATGATGCACACGATGATGATTGGGCGTGACAAAAATTTTCTCTAAAAAGCCTAGTCGGGGTGTGAAATCATTATGATTAAAAAACTGGATAGAATAATGTATCATAGAAACTGCTAAGAAGATTTCGGTAGGTAATCCAAGAAAAGCTAAACCAACATTAAACACAGCAGACAGTAAAGAAGAGTACCAGGAATTTCTGACCGCCAAGGATAGATTAAAATTTTCACCCTGATGATGAATTAAATGAACAGCATATAACAAACGAAAAGTATGTAATAAACGATGCTGCCAGTAAAAACAAAAATCCCAGGCAAAGACGGCAAATATCCATATATAAAAGACTGGGGTTGAAGAAAATAAATTTAAACTACAATTTTGATAAACATAGGCATAACATAAAATTTCCAGGCCTCTGAATAACCACAAAACAATATGCCCAGAATTTAAATTGAAGATAATATCAAGCCAATTAATATTCTGCTTTTTAATCCATTTCAATAATATTGCTTCAATATAGATACAAACCAGCATAAAGATAATAGGAAATGTCAATGTATTCATTCTGCTTCCAATAACTTAATTGGTAAAATATTAACTGTTATTTATTAATCTATATTCCCTGTTAGCTACCGTAGTTCAGCGATTGCTTAGAATCAGATCAAATAATAGTTATAATCTTTTAAGAATTAAATTCTAAAAGTTCAAAGACAGACTTCATAATACAGATATTAAAATTAGATACTTTACTCTAGATCAAATTTTATAATTTTATTTATCATAAAAAAACTTGATTTAACATTTATTTTAAATGCTGGCTTATAATCGGATATGACAATATCGTTTTCAATCCTATTTAATTATTACAGGATAGCATGTCATACAATAAATTATGGAAATAATGTCAGACGCAACAATCTAATGTAATCTATATTTGTTTTTCTTTATTACTGTTTGGACACAATTTATTCCGTTAGTAGGATATTTGCTATAACAATAAAATTTAGTGCATATAGTTTTCATTCAACATTATAAAACGCCATCCGGATAGGTAACTTCACTTAGTTCCTTGAGAATGTATAGGTAATAATGTTGTTTAATTAACCATTTTTTCACGAATAATTCGGCGTTTCTTATGCATAAAAGATAAAGGAATGGTTTCAACCGTTTTAAGAATCCAAAACTGACAGGATAACTTATTTAAAGTTTTCATTTTGAGTACGACACTGGCTACACATACCAGTCAAAACAATATGTTCATCATTAAGTATAAATCCGCTATCAGCTACCCTCTGTCGTAAAGCTACCCATTCCGGGCTCATACTTTGTTCATCCACTGCTCCGCACTGATTACATACCAGCACAAAATCACTGTGATGAATATGATCCGGCTGGCATTGTTCACCACAATCATGCTGAGCATGCCGACATAATATATAGCCATTAATCGCCGGAATTTTGTGCAGAATACCTTGTTCTGTCCAAAAATCCAGTGCTCTGTACGCTGTCGGTGGGGCAATTGTGTTGTGACTACTTTGCTGCATATGAGCCAAAACCTGATAAGCTTTAATCACTCCGCTCATGCTCAGCACGATATCCAAAACCTGTGCGCGCAACTGAGTAATGGTTACACCTTGTGCTTCACATTGAGCCAATATGCGCGTTTTCTCAGTGGTTCTTGTCGACCATGCAAGTTTATCCGTCATGACTCAAACCTCAAGCCAAATCACGGGTTACACTCAGACCGGCGAAGGTTTGTGATACCGGCATAATTTCAATATGGTTAACATTCATATGTGCCGGAGTCTGATACAGCCATAATACGGTGTTGGCAATATCTGCCGGTTGCAGATAGCTGATATTTTCATATACGGCAGCAGCCTGTTTATCATCGCCGCGAAAGCGTACATTGGAAAATTCAGTATCACCGCATAAACCGGGGGCAATATTGGTTACTCGTATGCGGGTACCGGCCAGATCAGTACGCAAATTCAGGCTGAACTGGCGTACAAAAGCTTTGGTAGCACCGTAAACATTGCCACCTTTATATGGCCATGAGCCGGCAGTAGAACCCAGATTAATGATATAGCCGCTATTTTTAGCTACCATACGTGGCAATATTTGCCGGGTGACATAAGTTAAACCCAGAACATTGGTATGAATCATGGTTTCCCAGTCAGCAAAGTTTGCTTCCTGAGCCGGCTCCATGCCCAGTGCCAGCCCGGCATTGTTCACAAGTAAATCAATATCCGCCCAAGTACCCTGTAAGGAGGCTAATGCATTATCTACACTGCTTTTATCGGCTACATCCATTTGTAATGGTAAAAACTGTGCACCCAGTTCTGTCTGTAAATGTTGCAGCTTATCCAGCCGCCGTGCGGCACCGATAACCTGGTAACCGGCATGAATCAGCACACGACACATTTCTGCGCCAAATCCTGCAGAAGCACCTGTAATTAATATTGCCATGTCAGTATCTTTCTCTGTTTAAAGATAACACCTCTATTTGTCACTTATGAGATAAGTCAATACTTATTCGATTTCCAATATTATGGTATTACATTTCTATTTTGCTACGACCGAGTTTTGTTTATCAACCGGTGACATCCATTCATTCATACCTCAGGAATATTTATCAGTCTGAGAACCAATATTTTACACTGATGATTAAGCTTTTTACTCAGTACTATTCTCGGAAACTATGCCTTGCCCATTATTTTACAAATAGAAGATGCAGACGAATCAACTGGCACATTTATAAAAACGCTATTAATCATATCTGTTAAATTACTTTCGGTTGCTGATGTTAATTCGTTATGTCTGGCTTTATATCATGTTAATTAACTGCTTTGATAGTTACATTACGATATAAACGGATTGATTTATTGATAAAAAACCCCGTTATCGCTAACGGGGCTCTTTGATTACAGATATATGGTTTATAAGGATTGCTGCATCGCCCATGAACGTAAAGCGCGGGCATCGCTTACGCGGGTTGTTGAACTGGGAGAGTTCAGTAAAACAATGGTTACCGGCTGGTTCTGCACACTGGTCAGCAGCACCATAGACCGACCTGCTTCACGAATATATCCGGTTTTTTGCAGCGCAATCGGCCATAAACCTTCACGTACCAGTGCATTGGAGTTGTGATATTGCTCTACTCTGCCATTACTGGTGTATACCGAACCGGAATTGTCAGTTGAATATTGTCTGATAAGCGGATACTGACTGGCACCACGCACCAGCAAAGCCAAATCCCGTGCAGTGGACTGATTGCGCGGATCAAGCCCGGTTGGTTCGTAAAAACGTGAATTAGTCATTCCCAGCTCAGCTGCCTTATTATTCATGGCTTCTACAAATGCCGGCATACCGCCCGGATAAGTACGTGCCAGAGCATGGATTGCCCGGTTTTCACTACTCATTAAACCAATATGCAACAGCTCACGCCGGGTCATTACTGTACCAACAGACAGACGGCTGGTTGAGTTTTTCAGCCGGTCAATTTCGGCATCTGTGATGGTAATCTGATCATTCATGTTCTGATTGGCATCCAGCACTACCATTGCTGAAACCAGCTTAGAAATGGATGCAATTGAACGTACCTGATTGATATTTTTCTGGTAAAGAATTTCACCGGTCTGATTATTCATAATCAGTGCCGATTGTGAGCTCAATAAAGGACCGGCAACCTGTGCACGGGTTTCCAGATTGGCATCGGGATGGTTGCTGATAAATGTACTGAGTGTGTCTGACTGACCACCTGCCTGCTTTTGTTCGATAAACTGGCCGAGAACATCAAGGTCTCCGGCTACAGCAGGTACTGCAAAAAACAGACTGCTGCTTAACAGGCTTACCCACTGCCAGCGACGCAGACGTGATAAACATGACATGATAACTTCCTTTTTAACCCTGAATCAGGGTAATTTATTTCTCAAGAGAATACTACTTAAACTGAACGCAATAGAGAGACAGACATAATTATTGTCTGTGATTTGAAAGAAGTTTTTAACGTCCAATTATTCAATAAATATATTGTTTCTCAATCTAATTATAAGACAAATTTGCTTACGGCCGGTATTTTCTTATTATATTTGGCTAAAAAAGGTGTTTATAAACGATATTTTAATCAGATTTTCATTATCAAACTGATTTCTTCAGTGATTAAAACCACACTAGCATTCAGTTTGATATCAGCCTGATAAAACTATATACTCGTTTTTTGGCTGAATCCGATACGATATCATCTACGTATTTGGTCCGGCGTTCAATATAAGCTCTATTTTCTTGATGAAATCCTGTTTATGAGTAAAGAAATTCGTTATTGTTCGTTTTGCGGTAAACCTGAAAACGAAGTTAAAAATTTAATTGAAGGTGAAAACGCATTAATCTGTAATGAGTGCGTGGATACATGCAATGAAATGCTACATAATCCGGGTGCTTCTTCTACAGAGAATGGCATGCCGGCAACTGACGGAGACGGTCAGGAAAAACTGCCTACTCCGGCAGAGATTGTTGCTAATCTTGACCAGTATGTAATCGGACAGGAAACAGCAAAAAAATCACTGGCTGTAGCGGTATATAATCATTACAAACGCTTGCGTCTGGGTAAGGAAGAAGGTCAGGTAGAGCTGTCTAAATCCAATATTCTGCTGATTGGACCTACCGGTTCGGGTAAAACTCTGCTCGCTCAGACACTGGCGCGCAAACTGGATGTTCCGTTTGTGATGGCTGATGCCACCACACTTACCGAAGCCGGCTATGTTGGTGAGGATGTGGAACAGATTATCACTAAATTATTGGGTAAATGCGATTTTGATGTACAAAAAGCACAAAAAGGCATTGTATACATTGATGAAATCGATAAAATCTCCCGCAAAAGTGATAATCCCTCTATCACCCGCGATGTTTCCGGTGAGGGTGTTCAGCAGGCTTTACTTAAACTGATAGAAGGAACTGTTGCATCTGTGCCGCCACAGGGTGGACGCAAACATCCTAATCAGGAATTTATTAATGTAGACACTACTAATATTCTATTTATCTGTGGTGGTGCATTTGCCGGACTGGAAAAAGTTATCCGTCAGCGTACTGAGAAGGGTGGTATCGGCTTTGGTGCTGCGGTACACAGCAAAGACGAAAATACCAATGTAAGCGAGCTGTTTCAGACGGTAGAACCGGAAGACCTGATTAAATTCGGTTTGATTCCCGAGCTGATCGGTCGTCTGCCAGTTATTGCAACGCTCACTGAGCTGGATGAAGATGCACTGATTAATATCCTTACCGAACCTAAAAATGCATTAATTAAGCAGTTTCAGGCTCTGTTTGCGATGGAAGGTGTGGAGCTACAAGTACAACCCTCTGCATTACGGGCAATTGCCAAGCTGGCCATGGCGCGCAAAACTGGTGCCCGCGGCCTACGCTCAATTGTAGAAAAAGCGTTGCTCAATACTATGTATGCTTTGCCGGATTTAAACGATGTAAAAAAAGTGGTTGTTAATCAGGATGTAATTGATAAAGGTGCTGAACCTGAATGGTTACTGGCTGATGGCAGTGCTTATAAAGGCTAAAACCATAAGCTGAATTTTACATGGATAAAAAAACCGTCTGAATTTTGGAATTCAGACGGTTTTTTTATGTCCAGAATAAATGAGTTAACCGGTTAATAATGTGTCTGCAGTAATACCCGGATTATCAAACTGGCTCTTCAGTATGAAATTTTATTATCAGAACATTACAGATAACGGCCAAACCACAATACTTTACCGATGATTTGTACATCATCACTTTCACTATCCAGCCGGATTTCAAAACTCGGATAGGCTTCATTAGCAGAAATAACATTCACTACATTACCCGGCATCAGCTGTAAACGCTTAACCAGCAGATTATCGTTAATACGCAGTACATACAAACCATCACGGCGTATATGATTCATTTGCTGTACCAGAATGGTATCCCCGTCATTGAGTACACCTTCCATTGAATCGCCTTTGACCGAAATCACTGACAAGCCACTAACTTCAGGGCTAATCATTGAATTTATCCAGTCCTTGCGAAACGCCATGGTAAACATCGGTTTTTCATTAGCAACTAAACTACCATGTCCGGCAGCTGCTTCAATTGCATAACGCGGCACATAAACAAAATCTTCAGTATTCACCGGATTACCCAGCGTATCATGTGCTGCCTGAGTTTGCTGTTCAGGAAAGGGCTCCCCTTCTCCGGTCAGCAGCCAGTCAATACTGCAACCTTTTAATTCTTTGATACGTTTCAGGGTTTCTGCTTTGGGTAACCCGCCTTCATGCCAGATACGGCTGAAACCGGCCATAGTCATATCAATGTCTGTAGCAATTTTAGACTGGCGCTCACCCGGCCACAGTGAAGCCAGACGATCTTTAAATGTTTGCATGCACAAATTCCGGCAATTTCTTAGAAATAACGTCAATAAATTTGTTTTTATTATACTTCATTTTTAGAAAAATGAAAAGTAACTAAATATTTAAGAAATAAATTCCTTGAATATTTATTTTTTTCTAATTAATATAATAAAAATTAAACAATTTATTAGATTTTTCTAAATAAGGAATGGATTATGAAATTATTAAAAATATATGGGTTAATGGCTTTATCACTGTTGCTGGGCAATTTTCATTCAGTACCAGCCCGTGCTACAGCTCCTGCGGCATTGATTTCGCAAACGCTGAACTGCCAGCATCTGGCGAATTTAACTTATACTGAAATGAATCCAACCCAGATTAAAGTAGCCAAAAACTGTGACCAGCGTGAAGCTGCACAAAGCTGGCAGAATGCATACGGAAAAATGAATCATACTGAAATGGCAAAAGCTACGGTTTATGAGGCTTCCTGAAATATTGTATCGCTCTGCTTCTGTCGTACTATTAATCACGTAATTTCATTATTTTTTATATTTACCCTGATACTGCACTGTTTGAAAACACACATAAAATAAAAGCCTGAGTACCTGAAATAACAGATAGCTCCGGCCTTTAGAAAATCTGAACCAGGGGTTAATGTTTTAACTTGAATTCAGTACAAAAATAATTAATTATTTGCTTTGTGTTGTAACTGAGTCAGTAATTGCTGATGAATACCACCAAAGCCGCCATTACTCATGACCAGAATATGGTCCCCCTGCTCTGCCTGTGCAGTGATAGCTTCAACCAGTGACTGCATATCCTGAAAAACTGCTACTTTATCCTGTAACGGACTTAGTGCAGCCGCAATATCCCAGTCAACCCCGCCAGCATAACAGAATACTTTATCAGCTTCCGCCAGACTGGCAGATAAAGCAGCTTTCATGGTACCCAGCTTCATAGTATTAGAGCGTGGTTCAAGCACAGCCAGAATACGTGCATTAGCGACTTTCTGGCGCAAACCGGCAATAGTTGTGGCAATGGCTGTCGGATGATGAGCAAAATCATCATAAACCGTAATATCGTTAACAACACCTTTGACTTCCATGCGCCGTTTAACATTCTCGAAACGAGACAATGCTGCACAAGATTGCCGGATTGACACACCTGCATGACGTGCTGCAGCAATCACTGCCAGTGCATTCATGCGGTTATGCTGCCCCAGTAGTTTCCACTCTATATGCCCCACCTTTTGTTGCTGATAGAGTACATCGAAGCCACCGGTTGCAGAAATTTCACCAATTTGCCAATCCTTATTCAGACCAAAACCTTCTACTTCTGACCAGCAGCCTTGCTGTAAAACTTCATCCAGTGCAGCCGATTGTTCATTAACAACAATCAGCCCTTCACTGGGAATTGTACGAATCAAATGATGAAACTGAGTCTGAATTGCTGCGAGATTGGGGAAAATATCCGCATGATCATATTCCAGATTGTTCAGAATTGCCGTACGCGGACGATAATGGACAAACTTACTGCGTTTATCAAAAAAAGCTGTGTCATACTCATCTGCCTCGATGACAAAAAACGGACTGCACTCTGGTTCAGATGCGGATTGCTCAGCCGGTGGTACCTGAGGCAGGCGCGCTGATACAGCAAAATTTTGCGGCACCCCGCCAATCAGAAATCCGGGAGCCAGACCAGCATCTTCAAGCACCCATGCCAGCATACTGGCTGTCGTTGTCTTACCATGAGTGCCGGCTACTGCCAGTACCCAGTGCTGTTGAAGGATATTTTCTGCCAGCCATTGCGGGCCGGAAGTATAAGGTAAGTTACGATTGAGGATGGCCTCAATGACAGGCATGCCGCGACGGGCAACATTACCAATTACATAGACATCAGCAGGATAACTGTCCAGCTGTGCTGCTTCGAATCCTTCCACCACATCAATGCCCAAATCAGCCAGCTGTGTACTCATGGGCGGATACATTTTGGCATCACAACCAGTTACTTGATAGCCTGCCTGTTTGGCTATAGCGGCAATTCCTCCCATAAATGTTCCGCCGATACCAATGATGTGGATATGCTGCATTTCTCTGTCTCTATGCGATGAAAACCAGCATTATAGACTTTCCTCATATTTACTACATGGATGTTTTGTATTTTCTATACACTATCACCACTGAAATTAAATTCAAAATACAAACAGGCACTGAAAACAGAAAACAGAAAACAGAAAACAGAAAACAGACTATTATGATTAATTTAAAAGGGTTTGTATTGAATCATTATAAATATTTGATTATCAAATATATTATTATCTGCTAATACTGAGAAATAATTATTTGGTGTTTTTATGAATATTTAATAATGTAACGCTGAAGGATATTTTTCAAATTTCTTTTTTGCCATTTCGCGACAAGAATAAAGTTCGGGACTTTTATAAGATATTCCTTTTGTTTAAATTTAAATGTCAGCTTGCCTCTGATAAAGCCTGATTTGAAGCTTAGTTCAGAAACTTCTGTCATAGGAATAACAGTAATTGCATCTGTTAAATTTGTATTCAAGTTTAAACCAATCAGAATTATTTTTTCTGCATTAAAATAAATAAGCAGATGTTTAATAAATAATCCAGAAAATTGAGTTATTACAATCTTTAGCCATAATTTTGCATCTATTGATCCATACAATATTGATGAACTGTCGAATTTTGGTAATTTATGCTCTTCAAAATATGCTTCGATATTTTCTAACTTTAAACCATTACTCATATAAGATATCCGTAATTTTTAAAAAATTTAAAATTTCTTTAATCCTGTCAATATAATAAATATATTTTAGTTTATCCACAATCATAATACCTGATATTGTTTTCCCCAGTTTTTATCCACGTATCTGTCAGTGTATGCGATAAGATGAATAAATACACATTATTCCTGTGATTATTGGGATGGTGTTGCACATAAACTGTGGATAAGTAATTTATAGCCTTGTTATATATAAATTAAATTTAACTGCCTATTTTTTAATCAGCAAATTATAACTGAATCAATTTTCCTTGATTCCGTTGCATAAACTGCTCTGACAATATCTGTTTGCAAACAGCAGTATAGCCCTCATATCTATAATAGACATAGTTGCTAGGACATATCAAATTCAGTATTGTCTTGTTGAACTCGCTGATTATTTTGAAATGCTGATAAGTTTCCACCGTTATGATGTTAATCGGAATGGTTTTCTGAAAAGCTGATTATCTTTATCATAAAAAACAAGTAAACGCTGAATTTTATATTCATTTCCGGATTTGAATTTGATTTATATAACGGAATATTGAACATTGATTACTGCTTTGATAATGGCTTTGATTTATTCCTTATTATATTATTTGAAATTATTATAACAACACTCCCTTATTAAAGAGGGATGCTATGATTAAATTACTTTTTTGCTTTATCAATTCATTTATTTTACTTTTTCCACTTATCTCCAACGCTTCAGAACATATTGGTTTTAAGCGAATTCACTATGATATACATGATGGAAGACCATTAGATATTGCTGTTTGGTATGCCACTAATAATGAGCAAAATTCAATAACTATAGCTGATAATGCTATTTTTGATGGTTCTGAAGTTATTGCTGATGCAGTACCAGAAATAAAGAATACTAAATCGCCATTAATTTTACTTTCACATGGTTACGGCGGGAGCTGGCGAAGTTTAAGCTGGCTTGCACATGCATTAGCTGCAAAGGGATATATTGTTGCAGCTCCTAATCATCCGGGGACAACTGGATTTGATCAGAATACTGAGCAGTCAGCCAAACTATGGTTACGGCCGCAAGATTTAAGTAAAACTATTGATGCGCTGGCTGAAAATCAAACATTCTCAAATATCATTAATTTAAATCAGATTTCCGCTATAGGCCATTCGCTTGGTGGTTGGTCAGTAATTGCACTTTCCGGAGCCAGATTTGATACAGAGTCCTTTAAGAAAGATTGTAATAAATATTCATATTTAAAAGCTTGTCATTTGATATCTGAACTTGGTCTGGCAAATTCAGAGCTTAATAGGAATATGTCAGACCCCAGGATAAAAGCATTCGTATCATTGGATGCTGGTTTGACAAGAGGGTTTACCATTGAAAGCTTACAAAAAATCAAAATACCATCTCTTATTATTGGTGCAGGAGTTGATATAGGTGATACAAATACACAACTTGAATCGGGTTATGTACAAGAATTTCTACCAAAATCGTCCTCAACTTATATCATTATTCCAGATGCAATGCATTTTAGTTTTATCCAAATTTGTAAATCTGATGCAATTGATATATTGAATCAAGAAAAAGAAGGAGAAGGAATTATTTGTAAGGATGGCGGTAGTCGGGATAGAAGTGAGATTCATCGTGAAATTACTCATCTCATAGTTAATTTTTTATCTAAGACATTTTCAAATTATAAAAACTGATTTCAAAAAGCTGCTTTAAATGATGCAGTTTCTTATTATTCTTATAATGGGTTATAGCCCTAAAATGATGTAATACTCTATTTTGCTACAAAAAAAAGACTGCCTTACATGTAAGGCAGTCTTGCATACTCAATATTAACGATTAATTTTCAGCCGGTTTTGGTTCTTGCGGTGCCTTTTCAAGCAAAGCTTTGATTGACAGGCGTACACGGCCGCGATCATCAATTTCCAGTGCTTTTACTTTAACCTGCTGACCAATTTGCAGGTAATCGCTTACATTTTTCACACGATCATGTGAAATCTGGCTGATGTGTACCAAGCCGTCTTTACCCGGCATAACTGATACGATAGCACCAACATTGTTATCCAGAATCTTGATTACTGTGCCTTCGTATACTTTACCCACTTCTACTTCAGCAGTAATTTCTTCAATACGGCGTTTGGCCGCTTCTCCTGCTTCACTGGTGCTGGCAGCAATGGTAATCGTACCATCTTCAGCAATATTAATTTCAGTACCGGTTTCTGCAGTTAATGCACGGATAGTTTCACCACCTTTACCAATAACATCACGAATCTTGTCCTGATGGATTTTCATAGTAAATAAACGTGGTGCATGTGCAGATAATTCTTGCGGACCTTTTACTGCTTCCTGCATTTGTCCGAGAATATTCAAACGAGCTTCTTTCGCCTGAGCCAGTGCAATCTGCATGATTTCCTTAGTAATTCCCTGAATTTTGATATCCATTTGCAGAGCAGTCACACCAGTAGTGGTACCGGCAACTTTAAAGTCCATATCACCAAGGTGGTCTTCATCGCCCAGAATATCAGTCAGTACAGCAAATTTATTGCCATCCAGAATTAAACCCATGGCTATACCGGCAACATGGCTTTTCAAAGGAACGCCGGCATTCAGCAGACTCAGACATCCGGCACATACGCTGGCCATGGAAGAAGAACCATTGGATTCAGTAATTTCAGATACTACACGCATGGTATAGCTGAAATCTTCAACATCAGGCAATACAGCCAGCAGTGCGCGTTTTGCCAGACGGCCGTGCCCGATTTCACGACGTTTTGGTGCACCCATACGGCCTACTTCACCGGTTGAGTATGGCGGGAAGTTGTAATGCAGCATAAAGCGGTCGGTATATTCACCACTCAGAGCATCGATAATCTGTTCATCACGCTGGGTGCCCAGTGTTGCTGTAGCCAGTGACTGAGTTTCACCACGAGTAAATAAGGCAGAACCATGTGTACGCGGTAATACGCCGGTCCGGATATCAATAGGTCGAACAGTACGGGTATCACGGCCGTCAATACGCGGCTGGCCTTCCAGAATCTGGCCACGAACTACTTCTTTTTCCAGATCTTTGAAAATACCGCGAATCTGGTTAGCCAGTAATGTATCAGTTTCTTCGGTAATCAAAGCCGCTTCAACAGCAGACCATGCTTCATCTAGTTTTGCCGTACGGGCTTGTTTTTGCTTGATTTTGAATGCTTCATCAATTGTTGCACCAGCCAGCTCACGCACTTTGGCAATCAGGCTTTCATCAGCAACAGGAGCCTGCCAGTCCCACATTTCCGGATTAACTTCATCAGCAAATTCATTGATGGCACGGATGGCTGCCTGCATTTGTTCATGACCGAATACTACTGCACCCAGCATGGTTTCTTCAGACAGTACATCTGCTTCAGATTCCACCATTAATACGGCTTTTTCTGTACCGGCAACAACTAAATCCAATTGTGACTGAGCCAGCTGAGTTTTAGTCGGATTAAGAACATATTCACCATTGACATAGCCGACACGGGCTGCACCAATCGGACCGGCAAAAGGTACACCTGTTAGTAGTAGTGCAGCTGAAGCACCTAGCATAGCCGGAATATCTGAATCAATTTCCGGATCAACTGAAACTACCATGGCAACTATCTGAATATCGTTGTAGAAACCCTCCGGAAATAAAGGACGAATAGGACGGTCAATCAGGCGGCTGGTAAGGATTTCTTTTTCACTCTGTTTGCCTTCCCGCTTAAAAAATCCGCCCGGAATTTTACCAGCTGCATAGGTGCGTTCCAGATAGTCTACGGTCAGCGGAAAGAAATCCTGACCAGGTTTGACTTCTTTAGCAGCTGTAACGGCTACCAGTACCACAGTATCGCCCATGGAAATTTTTACTGCACCGGCTGCCTGACGGGCAATTTCACCAGTTTCCAAAGTAACTGTCTGATTGCCGTATTGAAAGGTTTTAATGTGTTTATCAAACATATTGTTTTTCCATTCTAATTTTTTGCAGATACCGCACCTGCTAAAAAACCTAACAATGTACACGTAACAGGCATATACATAGGTAGGGTTTCTGGCCGGGCGTGATTTGCAAAATGATTATTAATGAGGTTTTAATCAAGCCTGTAACAGGCTATAAATACATTTTGTATTATGGTCAAATTCTAACATATATTTTTTACCTTATCGCAAACTCAATGACTGTCCCGACGCTGGTTAAGCTCAGGATATGCATTTTTGGTCTTTTTCAATCTGCCATAAAAATATTTCTATTGACCGTATATTTTTTCTTTACCAAAAATCATTAATATTAAAACTATTTGCTTGTATGTTAGAATTGATTTTACTAATGTAAATTACCATATTGGTTCAACCGGATCTGGCTGTACCTGTATTATTGAGGACAAAGTAATGTCTGAATTTTTGTATAAAAAACCAACTGACAGTGATGTACTGTTATCTGTTGTGATGCATCCGGAAGATACCAACGCAAACAACACTATTTTTGGCGGACGTATTCTGGCTTTAATGGATCAGGCCGCGTATGCATGTGCCTGTAAACACTCACGTTCTGTAACGGTAACAGCAGCTATTAATACTGTTAATTTCCGTACGCCAATTTATGTGGGTGATTTGGTCTCAATTAAAGCACGGGTCAATTATGTAGGTAAATCGTCCATGATGATTGGTATTCGTGTAGAAGCGGAAAATCTGCTTACCGGAGAAATTCGTCATAGTAATTCCAGTTATTTCACCATGGTCGCCATTGATTCTGCCACCGGTAAGCCACAGTCTGTACCCGGTCTGATTCTGGAAACATCCAATGAAGTACGCCGTTTTGTACGCTCATATACTCGTAAGATGGAACAGCAGGAAGCTTTGAAAGAATTTCAGGCAAAAGCTTTTCATTTAAATAAGGATCATCTGGACTGGTGTCAGACACAGAATGCGCGTTTAAATCCCGATTTATATAACGAAATAGGATAATTCAGATTTGTTTGCATTTCTCTTCTGCCGGTGTGTAGTATTGATTTTTCAGCCTTGATTCAAGGCTATTGGCGACAAATACAAAGAAATTAGTAGCCTTAAAAAATTCGTAATTGCTCCGGCAGTTGAACAAATCAATACCAATACTGATTTTAATATTGATATTTCATTTTAGAAAATGTAAGCGCGAAATACGCTGGATACAGCTAAGATTTAACCAAAAACAGGAAGCTAAAGCATTTAGCGTGCAAGGTATTAGTTATAGTGCTTATGCCGCTGCCTGCTCTTTCTGGCAGAAGATAAAACGTGGCTTGAAACAGGGGCGCTAGGACAATTACAAGCTGTCTGTATCATAAGCGAGCTATTAAATTTTATGGTACATGCTGAAGCGCGATTAAGTCATAGACTGTAAGCTAAACAAAAAAAGCCCGTTTGGGGCTTTTTTTAATTTTACAAAGATTTTGCAGCTTATTTCTGTTCATATCGCGCTATCTCATTATCAAACTCTTGTTTTTCTTGTTTGATCCTTTCAACAACAACGGAATAATCAGTACCATGTAAATATGGTGGTGCTAATTCAGGACACAGATGATAGACAAGCATATTTATGTTAATCATATTACCTAAAGCTGTTCCACATGCATGAACAGTTAGATCAGGGTAAAAATGATATTTATGTCGTAAATCTAGAGCAAATTGATCAAGAGCCTTACCTAATTCATTAGCTCTCTGGTTAATCTCAACTAGTTGCTCATGAGAAAACTCTGATTTGTCCATATCCATTACCAATCATGATTCGCCGCCCTGCCAGGTAAGTCAAAAATACCTCCACTATCAGGGCCAAGACAATACGTATAGGCTGCATAACACTGATGGAATAAGGCCTTCAGTACAACGATTATGTTGCTGGCTGCACCGTTTAAGCTGACTTACTGATAAACGCAGCAATCCTTCATTATCTTGTTTTTGATTCTGTTTCTTACTACTCAACATACTAGTTACACTAGAATGCTTTTGGTCAGCAGCGGTAGCAGTTACTGCTGATATACTTAAAACTGCCAGTATTGATAAAGAAATTAAACGCTTTAACTAAATTATAAGTCAATACGTTAAAATTTATTTTGTTTCAATTTTGTCACATACTTGGTTCGTCATCATCCTTATCATTACTCAGCGCAATTGCAACCCTTTCAGTTCCCTTCTGGTCAAGTATCCTGCCGCACGCTCAACCTGTTCTCTACCGTTGTTTTAAGCTTGTTATAGAAACCCCGAAGGCTGTCCATGCCTTGGCCAATTGCCTTTGTTGTTCGCTCAAAGTAGAAAGGTACGATAAGGTATAAAAAAGCCGTCTTTTTAAAGACGGCTTTTTTCAGACGGAGAATGCTTATTTACGCAGACCCAGACGTGCAATCAATTCGCGATAGGTATCCGGTTTAGTGCGGCGGATGTAGGCCAGCAAACGACGACGGGAGCTAACCATTTTCAACAGACCGCGACGGCTGTGATGGTCTTTCGGGTTAGCTTTAAAGTGACCAGTCAGATCATTAATACGGAAAGTCAATAACGCGATTTGTACTTCAGAAGAACCAGTGTCCCCTTCGGCACGTTGATAATCTTTAATAATTTGTGCTTTTTGTTCAACAGATAACATGTAATTTACTCTTAAAAAAAGCCTTACGGCAGACAAGTTGGCCAAGCTAATATATGTCATTAACAAATACCAACTCCGGATACATATTTAACTGATATAAGCCGTATTCATCAGACGCAGCACTTTCAAACACCTGCTGGCGGCCTGATATTGCACCAGCCCGATAAAGCGGCCATCAACAGCATAAATACGCAAGGGGCACATTGTGCCATAATTTTGCTCAGAATGCACGGCTACACCATGCTGTAACTGCAAAATATCTTTATCATTCAGAGTGACAGCCGGAAAATGTTGTACGAGTACATCACAAGGCAAAAGCCAGTTATCCCGTGCAGCTTCATCCAGATTACTGATTGCAGCAAGTGAATGAGTCTGTTCAATGGTAAAGCCGGCAGTAGCAGTGCGGCGTAATGCAGTCAGATGCGCTACAGTTCCCATATGTTTGGCCATATCTTCAGCCAGAGTACGTATATACGTTCCCTTACTGCAACGCACACTGATAACCAGCCGCGGGAAAGTAAAGTCAATAATATCTATCTGATAAATCGTTACCTGGCGGCTTTTCCGTTCGATGGTGATACCTGCACGGGCATATTCATATAATGGCTTGCCCTGATATTTAATAGCTGAATACATAGGCGGTGTCTGAGTAATTTCACCACTAAAAGCAGAAATGGCTGCCTGTACCTGCGCCAGTGTAATCACAGTATCGGAAGTGGCAACGATTTCACCTTCAGCATCACCTGTGCTGGTAGCCGCACCCAGCTGTAAAGTCGCTATATAAGCTTTATCTGCATCCAGAAGATACTGAGCAAATTTAGTTGCTTCTCCAAAGCATACGGGTAACAAACCTGTTGCCAGCGGATCCAGTACACCGGTATGCCCTGCTTTGGCCGCACCATATAAAAAGCGCGCCCGCTGCAAAGCACTGTTACTGCTCATTCCGCTGTCTTTATCGAGTAACAGCACGCCATTAAGAACGCGTTTGCGCCGGCTAGTCTGGGTATTCATGATGTTGTTTATCTAATTTCAGTTTCAGGGTCATTAAGCGAGCGCATCATAACATGCTTTATCCGGCCTATTCAGGATTAGTCGCTTTTTCGATTAGAAACAGGCTTGAGAACCAGTACTGGCTTTTAAAATTACCAGCTCCGCCGATAACAGAACTTCGGACATCTATATTTTCAAACTTAAAAACTGACTATAAAAGCATCTTATCAGGATGCACACAGATGACATAATTTCCAGATTTCACTATCAGTGGAATCTGCGAACCCAGATAGGTGTATGGATTAGATGTATATGCCGTTAGTCATACTATTCTTGATTTCCAGCGATGTTTACCCATGTGATAGTTAATTTTGCATACTGTTTTATTGTCTTAATTTAGGTGTGCATGCCTCTATGCAGATTTTATGTTTTCTTACCTGAGCAGATCTGATTAGTAGGACAATAGCACAAAGGAATCATTGAAATTTATTAAAATTTCTTATAAATATATGGTATTTTGCTGCAATTAAGTCTTACGCAGATGCTTTATTTAGAGTTACAATTATTTTATATACCAGTGCTGGTACTGCACTGGTATATCTGTCAGAATAACTGGTAGAAAATAAATATTTTAATCCTGTTTTAAATGACATTTAATCGGTAATATGAGGTACATTTACACCTCAGTATAATTTTCTGTCATTTTTATTCAGGATTATATTTATACCGGTATTGATTTTATCCGGTAAATGATTTTCTGGTTGTACCGGTCTGTTTATCTGAGAACAGAAACTAACAGACTAAACACTTCTTCTATACTGATGAAAAGGGTTCATTATGAAAGCAGCCGTAGTAACAAAAGACAAAAAAGTTGCCATCCAGGATAAAGCTGTACGCCCACTGAAAGCCAATGAAGCATTGCTGAAAATGGAATGCTGTGGCGTTTGCCATACCGACTTGCATGTAAAAAATGCGGATTTTGGCGACGTAACTGGTGTAACACTGGGACATGAAGGTATTGGGGTTGTAACTGCTGTAGGTGAAGATGTTACTTCTTTAAAAGTGGGTGACCGTGCCAGTGTTGCCTGGTTCTTTGAAGGCTGCGGACATTGTGAATATTGCAACAGTGGTCGCGAAACCTTCTGCCGTGAAGTTAAAAATGCCGGCTATACTGTAGACGGTGGTATGGCTGAAGAATGTATCGTTGTAGCAGATTATGCAGTTAAAGTACCAGACGGACTGAGTTCTGAAGCAGCCAGCAGTATTACCTGTGCTGGTGTGACAACCTACAAGGCAATCAAAGTTTCTCATATCCAGCCGGGTCAGTGGATTGCGATTTATGGCCTTGGTGGCTTAGGTAATCTGGCGTTGCAGTATGCCAAAAACGTGTTTAATGCTAAAGTAATTGCTATTGATGTCAATGAAAAACAACTTGAGCTGGCACGCGAAATGGGCGCAGATATGACTCTGAACCCTGCTAAAGAAAAAGTAGAAGAAATCATTCAGGAAAAAGTAGGTGGTGCTTACGCTGCTGTGGTTACAGCTGTAGCTAAATCCGCTTTCAATTCAGCCGTAGCCTCTGTACGTGCCGGCGGACGTATTGTTGCTGTAGCATTGCCAGTTGACACTATGGATCTGAATATTCCGCGTCTGGTTCTGGATGGTATTGAAGTGGTAGGTTCACTGGTAGGTACACGTGAAGATTTGCGTGAAGCATTCCAGTTTGGTGCAGAAGGTAAAGTAGTACCAAAAGTAACTATGCGCCCTCTGGAAGATATCAATGATATTTTCGATGAAATGACTGCCGGTAAATTTACTGGTCGTATGGTAATCGATTTTAAAAATGCCTGATATCTGTTAGGCAGTTTAAAAAAGCCATAGTCTGACTATGGCTTTTTTGTTGTCCGGAAAATTAATTAGCAGGCTTCGCCTACCTGAACACCATTGAGAGTATCCTGAGCAGAGGCCAGACTGGCTACCAGTTGCTGAGCTGCCTGAAATTCAGGTGTCTGCATAGTAGCAATATATTCTGTTGCACTCCCCTTACCGGCAATCATTTGCCAGCGCTGTGCCAGCCGGCTGATATCCGGCCAGACAAAATCGGTCAGCAGATTATCTACCCAGTCTGGTTTATTACATACCAGAGCAATATCACAGCCGGCACCAAAAGCCTGCGCTGTACGTGCATGGATATCACCGGCGCAGCTGGCTCCTTCCATAGTTAAATCATCAGAGAAAATTACCCCGTCAAACTGCATTTTATCGCGCAAAACACCACCTAGCCAGATAGTGGAGAATCCTGCCGGTTCTGTCGGATCAACTTTAGGGTATACCACGTGTGCGGGCATGAGTGCCGGCATACCATTATGAATTAGATCTTTAAATGGCTGAATATCATCAGCCCATAACTCTTCCCAGCTGCGGTTATCTTCCGGTAAAGTAAGATGGCTGTCACCACTGACGGCTCCATGCCCGGGAAAATGTTTGCCACAGCAAGACATACCACCACGAGCCAGACCACGTTGCAAAGCTACTGCCAGAGAGCTGACTACAGCCGGCTGCTGATGAAAACTGCGATTACCGATAACAGCACATTCACCCCAGTCCAAATCCAGAACAGGCGTAAATGATAAATCTATGCCACAGGCACGTAATTCAGTAGCCAGTACCCAGCCTACCGTTTCGGCCATTTTGTCGGCCATTGCTGCACCATGCTGCTCCCAGCACTGTCCCAGAGTACGCATGGCCGGCAATCGGGTAAATTCGGGAATAAAGCGCTGTACCCGCCCGCCTTCATGATCAACAGCGACAATAAGCTCCGGTGTTCTTAATGCTTTAATTTCCGCAACCAGCTCGGTTAACTGAGCACGGGACTGATAATTGCGCCGGAACAGAATCACACCGCCAATGGCCGGATGACATAAACGTTCACGTTCGGTATCACTTAACCTGAACTCTGCCACATCAGCCATAACCGGACCACGTGCTAATGCTTTGGGATGTACTGACAACATAAATTATTCCAAAATTTTTCTGAATGAATCGCGTGGTCTGACCAGAAAGTGTTCCATCATTAACAATGGAACAATTAATAAAACCTGTATAATGGTGTAAACGACCTGTACGATTAACTAATTATCCAACTAGAACAGTATCTTTATAAAAAATTACGGCAGCATCATAGCAATAAACAGGGTATTGTTTGCACGCCTGATTAACAGAGGTACATTTTTTCCACTGGCTGCTACTGCATTATCAAAATCTTTTTCGTCATGAACCAGTTTCTGACCAACGGCGATAATAATATCGCCACGACGTAAATCTACCTGTGCAGCCAGCCCGCTGATGTCTTCAATAATCAGCCCCTGAGCTGTTGCCCGCAATACCAGACCGAGACGGTGTTCGGCAAAACTGGTTCCGTCAGTTGGCATAATGGTACTACTGGCAGAACTGGCCGGATTAGCTACAGCCGGAGACACATTATCCAGCGTTACCTTGATTTCTTCTTTTTTACCTTTACGCCAGATACCCAGAACGATTTGCTTACCTGGTGGCAGTAAACCAACTTTCACCGGCAAATCGCTTGAATTCTTTAGCTCATCGCCATTCACACTTTGTACGATATCACCGGATAATAAGCCTGCTTTAGCTGCCGGTCCGCCGGCAACAACTTGAGTAATCAGCGCACCATTGGCTTTATCCAGACCAAAAGATTTAGCCAGATTATAGTTGACTTCCTGAATAACTACTCCAAGCCGGCCTCGCTGTACCTTACCTGATGTTTTCAATTGTTCGGCTACATTCATGGCCACATCAATCGGAATGGCAAAAGAAATACCCATAAAGCCACCACTGCGGCTGTATA
This sequence comes from Snodgrassella sp. ESL0304, assembly GCF_013344995.1. NCBI lineage: Bacteria > Pseudomonadati > Pseudomonadota > Betaproteobacteria > Neisseriales > Neisseriaceae > Snodgrassella > Snodgrassella sp. ESL0304. The sequence continues at coordinate 140,063 of NZ_JAAEDR010000011.1, read as the reverse complement.
TCTGTGAGTTAATTCCTACTACCTGTCCCTTAAGATTAAATAATGGTCCACCTGAATTTCCGGGATTAATAGCCACATCAGTCTGGATAAACGGCGTATAGTTTTCTTCCGGCAGACTGCGTCCTTTGGCTGAAACGATGCCGGCAGTCACACTATTATCAAAACCAAACGGCGCACCAATGGCCGCTACCCATTCTCCGACTTTTAATTCTTCAGGATTACCCAGTTCTACAACCGGTAATTCATCGGCATTGATTTTTAATAATGCAACATCAGACTGAGCATCAGCACCAATCAGTTTTGCCTGAAATTCACGTTTATCATTCAGTAAAACCTTAATATTATTCATACCGTTGACTACATGAGTGTTGGTAAGAATATAACCATTCTTACTGATAATAAAACCTGAACCAAAATTATATTCATCATCATTTGCCTGCGGGGTTTGCGGTACATTTGGCAAAAGGCGTTTGAAGTATTCGTAAAACGGATCATTGTCAGGCAAAGCATCCGGACCGGCTTCATTATCGATATTACGGTTATTGCGTGTAGCCTGAATATTGACTACTGCCGGACCTTGCTGGTCGACCAGCCGGGTAAAATCGGGCAACAACATAGCTACCTGATTGCTGTTCCCATCAGTACCGGCAGGTATTTCCTTCACAAAACCCTGACCGTCTTTATTTTTGCCAAACCATTGTTCCAGCCTGTCACAACCTGCTACTAACAACACTGACAAAATTGCCGTCAACATATATTTGCGATTTATCCGCATCCACTTCCCTAACTTTTTTGTTTTCTTACACAAGCAAAGATTAATAATATTGTAACGAAAAGAGGCGTTAAGTTACACAATCAGACGGTTAAAGTCGACTTTGCCGGGTACTCGCACAAATCATTTATCAGACATTGCTCACACAGCGGTTTACGCGCTTTACATATGTAACGTCCGTGTAAAATAAGCCAGTGATGTGCATTAAGTCTGAACTGTTTCGGCACCACCTGCATTAATTTATCCTCAACTTCACGTACCGTTTTACCCGGTGCCAGACCAGTACGATTACATACCCGGAAAATATGCGTATCTACTGCAATCGTTGGATGACCAAAAGCTGTATTCAGCACAACATTAGCCGTTTTTCTCCCTACTCCCGGCAATGCCTCCAGCTCTTCTCTGGTTTGCGGTACATCTCCGTTATACTGCTGTACCAGAATCCGGCAAGTTTCCATCACATGTTTGGCTTTGGTTTTATATAAACCGATGGTCCGAATACACTCCATAACTTTATCTATTCCTAACTCCAGCATGGCTTGTGCTGTGGGTGCCATCCCAAACAGATGTACAGTGCATTTATTGACAGAAACATCCGTTGCCTGTGCCGAGAGCATAACAGCTATCAATAATTCAAATGGTGAATGATATATCAGCTCTGTAGTCGGATTCTGACAGACAGCCTGCAAACGAGTGAATATTTTCTTGCGCTTTTGTGCATTCATGAAATTAAACTATTATCGGTTTTTTTGTTGCTGACGAAACTGCCACGGTGCTATAGCACTGGCATTGTGCCATAAACCAAGACGATTTTGGCGCGCCTGTATCTGAGCACTCTGATAACGGCCAAAACCTAATCGATCCTGCTGCTTTTTAGCAATTGAGTCGTAATGCCAAGCATACCCCTGCTGAACCATCCATAAGTTAATATCTGCATTATTCAATATAATCTGACCAACTTCACGCTGATACTGATCTATAGCAACCACATTGACATCAACATACTTACCCTCAATACGTGCTTTTAAGGCATTGCGACTGGCTATACCATAAGCTTGTTTGATTTCCGGCGCATCAATATTAGCCAGACGAACTTTATGCGTATGCCCGTCCTTGTCTCTGATATGCACAGTATCTCCGTCATGCACACTGTCAACATTACCGGAATAGCGTCCTTTACTGGCTACTGCCCACTTTTTTCCTCTTACAGGCGGCTTACCATTAAGCAAATCCTGTACAGAGCGCACAATACTGTCCGCTTTCTGTGTCCATTCCGCTAAAGGTGTAATTATACTTTCCGGCAACCACACTTTAGCGATGGTCAGAATAATAGCCACCCAGACCAGAATTTTACGCCAGTTAGTCAGAATTTTTTTTCTTTTATGCATTTATCAGAAAACCACATTGTTAAATATGCCGGCCTGAACAGAATAAACCACAGACAGTAAAATAAACCCTTAAAACAACAGCAGCCAGCTACCCTTTTTTCAGGTAACTGGCTGCGCAGGTATTAATTAATTGTAATATTAAATACTTCTGTGCAGCAAATTCAGACTCTGGCAGTTAATACCTTAACGCCATCGCTGCAACCCAGCACCAGTAAATCAGCCGGATGGTGAGTAAACAAACCATTTTCCACTACACCGGGTATCTTATTAATAGCATCTTCCATTTTAATCGGCTCATCAAAGTTCAGATTAGCTACATCCAGAATCTGATTTCCATGATCAGAAGTAAAACCCAGACGCAGTTCAGGCTCTCCGCCAAGTTTCAGTAGGCGGCGCGCTACCAGTGAACGGGCATTGGGTGTCACTTCCACTGGTAACGATACATGACCAAGACGACTGGTATACTTACTTTCATCAGCAATACAAATGAATTTCTCGGCAGCACTGGCAACAATTTTTTCATTTAACAATGCACCGCCGCCACCTTTAATCATCTGCAATAAATGATTGATTTCATCAGCTCCATCAATGTATAGCGGTAAACCATTCACTTCATTGAGTGTTACTTCCGGAATACCAAATTTTTTTAAAGTTTCACTGGTCAGGGCAGATGTGGATACTGCACCTTTAATCTGCTTTTTACTTTGTGCCAGTGCCTCAATAAAAAAATACACGGTAGAACCGGTACCAATACCCAGATACTCGTTTTCATTGACATATTCAACAGCTTTTTGCGCTGCCTGACGTTTCAACTCATCCTGTGTGGCCATTCTACTGCTCCTTGATCAGCTTAACTTTAAGTACATTTCAAACAATAATTATTCCTGCACGAAATTATAACTGATGCCGCAACAGGATTAAACTGCCGTCAGCAATACGACTGCCTGAGCCTCAATAGCTTCTTTCCGCCCCAGATAGCCTAACTTTTCATTGGTTTTACCCTTAACATTTACTGCATCCACAGCTATATTCAAATCAGCTGCAATATTTATGCGCATCTGATCTATATAAGGACGCAATTTCGGCTCCTGAGCAATAACCGTACTATCAACGTTGACCACACGCCAGCCGGCTGCCCGAACGGCAGCACAGGCACCGCGTAACAGTACACGGCTATCGGCATCTTTATTTGCAGCAGCTGTATCCGGATAAAGCTTGCCAATATCACCTAAAGCGGCTGCACCCAGCAGTGCATCGGTAATCGCATGCAATAACGCATCTGCATCAGAATGACCAAGCAACCCTTTATCAAAAGGAATTTTTACGCCGCCAAGTAACAATGGCCGCTCACTAACGAGCTGATGCACATCATAACCCTGACCAATTCTTAAAGAACTCATTTAATGGTGTCCTGCTGTAAAAAATAGCTAGCCAGTAACGCATCCTGTGCACTGGTGAGTTTCAGATTGCGTATGTCCCCTGCTACCAGTAATGGAGCCAGACCAAGCGCCTCTACGGCAGAAGATTCATCTGTAATCACATCTAAATCTGCCTGTGCCAGTGCTCTGGACAGAATACCGGTACGAAACATTTGTGGAGTCTGAGCCTGCCATAAACCTGTTCTGTCCACTGTCCGGCTTACCTGCTGTTGCTCATCTGCCTGTTTAAGCGTATCTGCTACGGGAAGCGCCAGTAACCCGCCTACTGCATGATCCTGCACAGCAGCTAATAAACGTTTTACAGAATCCGTACTCACACAGCAGCGAGCGGCATCATGTACCAGTACCCAGTCGTTATCCTGTACATTAAAATATTTTTGCGCCTGCACAATCCCATTGCGCACAGTTTGCGCCCGCGTCTCTCCGCCACAACGCAGGATATGCACATCCGGCGGTAATAAATCTGCCGGATAGACAGCATCGATATATTCATCCTGTTCTGATACAACAATCAAAAACAGATTAATTGCACTGATTTGTGCCAGTCGCGACACTGTGTGCTGTAATACAGTCTGACCGGCTAAAGTAACATACTGTTTCGGACATTCTGCTCCAAAACGTGCTCCGACACCCGCGGCAGGAATCAGCACTACATGCCGGGTCATACAGATTTATCTCCGCTATTTTCCTGCCATTTTCGCCACATACAGGGCTCGCCAACTATTTTATCCAACGCCTGCAAATAAGCTTCATGTTCAGCCAGTTCTTCTGCACTGGGTTCCACTACTGTTAACCCAGTATGTTTTATCTGATATTTGCTGTCTGCAATCTGATTTTCACTGGCAGCAGCAGTAGCCATCAGTTCATCTACCAGACTGAACTGGCTTCGGGTCATGGCCAGATAAACTTCACCAAGTAATTCACAGTCAATCAGCGCACCGTGCAGTACACGCTTACTGCGGTCTACTTCCAGCCGCGTACATAAAGCATCCAGTGAATTTTTCTGTCCCGGATATTTATCACGGGCCATTTTGAGCGTATCAACTGTCCCAGTGGTAATCGTTTTAATTTTGGGCATACCCAGACGCTCAAACTCCATATCCAGAAAGCCTTCATCAAACACAGCATTATGAATAATCAGTTCGGCACCATGCAGGTAGTCGGCAATCTGCTGAGCCACACCGGCAAACACCGGTGCATTCATTTCGTGTAGCTTTTCCAGTGTAATTCCGTGTACTGCCACAGCTTCGTCTGGAATATCGCGCTCAGGATTAATATACAGATGCAGATTATTTCCGGTAAGACGCCGGTCTACCATTTCTACACCGGCAAATTCAATCAGGCGATCACCATTGTTTGCATACAGTCCGGTGGTTTCAGTATCAAGAATAATTTGACGCATATTGATTCAATGCTTTATGCGGTTGAACACCGCTGACTTAAAACTCCGATAATACTAAAAAATCAACTCCGGTGCATAACAGCCGTCCGTGCCGGTAAAACAAATTACTCAGCAGGCAAACCCAGCAGATGACTATTACAAACTAATAGTCATCAAGCGGTTTTATCCGGATAAAACATTATTTTTTTAGTATTTTTTGTCATAGCCTCTATTAACGGGTATATATACCACTATTTATTTTTCTTTTAAAAACAAAACTATAAATAAAATTCTCATTTATTTTTGCAAATAATAATAACTATCATTTGCAATTAGAAAACAATTTGTTTATGATGCATCTATGTTCACGAAACGACACAAATATTCACAAATATTTTGCAGCCATTTCTGAACATACTCACAGATTTAAAATAGATTGTTTTTGTTCAACAATTTATTTAGCACTTTTCTATTGGTAGTGGTTTGTGTTCCTTTTTGCGCCCCCTTTTTGAGGGGCGATTTTTTTTGTTAGTCATCAGTGTAATAAAAACAGAAAAATAATTCAATTATCAACCAACCTATAAAAAGCCGGCCTGTATATTTTCAAACAGGCAGGCTTGAATATTATTGCGGCTGATAGCGTCCGGCCATAGCCTGATAAATCAGATTTTCATTTTGCAGGACACTATAACGGTTGTTTAACACGTTTTGTGCCGAAGAATACTGAGTATTCAATGCATCCAGCCAGTCACTAAGCGGATTAGTACCGTATTGATAGCGGGCATGGTAATAGCGACTGTTTTTTAAATCGTACTGGTATTTTTGTTCATTATTGGCCAGTGTATTGCGGCTAAGCGTGTATTGCCGGTAATAGCGTTCAACTTCATTAAGGGCGGTAGTCAGAGATTGTTCAAAAGTCAGCTTTGCACTTTCAAAATCTGCCTTAGCCTGTTTGTTCTGCCAATACAGAGTCTGCCAGTCGAGAAAAGGCAAATTTACATTAACACTTGCCGTACCGACAGGAAAATGTAAAGCCGAAGAAGCAGCCTCAGAACGCGAATTAACCGCACCATTCAGACTAATACTCGGATACCAGCTACGTTTAGTTGCCTGCTGACTGGAAAAAGCAGATTGCAAACGATATTCTGCCGCACGTAAATCAGGGCGATTAGCCAGTACAGACAATGGCACATTCAGATTCACTTCACTCAAATGAATCTGATTTAAAGGTGTTGGCTGAATATCCGTTACCTCACCCGGACGCTGATTGAGTAAATTATGCAGATTCTGCAATACTTCCAGCCGGTTCTGCTGCAATGAGGTCAGGTTATTCTCTGCGCTCAGTAACGATTGTTTGGCATTAGTGGCATTAATGCTGCTGACTTTACCTACCTGATACTGTGCCTGAGAAATTCTGGCAATCTGCCGGTATTGTTCTATACTGTCTTTGGTTAAACTGATTGCACCATCAATGTAGGCAAGATGAAAATAATTATCGACGACACTATTAATCAGTGAAAGTCTGCTGGCTGCCAGATCCTCTTCACTGGCCTGATATTTCCAGCGTGCCGCATTGGTATTGGCACGAATTTTCTGCCATACGTCCAGCTCATAACTTAATCCGAGCTGACCGGTAAAATTACGGCTGGACACCCCGCCATGTTTCAAATCTTTGGAGCTGCTGGCGCCAAGAGAACCACTGGCATTCGGTACCAGATCTACTGCTGTCAGGCGGGCACTATAACGTGCTTTTTCAGCTGTCAGTGCTGCCTGACGCAAATCAACATTATTAGCCAGCGCAGTATTTACCAGCTGATTCAGAGTGTCATCATGGTAAATTTCCCACCAGTTAGCATTAACCTGATACTGCGCAGCAATTTCTGCACTGCTTAGCATTCCGGCTTTATGCATGCTTTGCTGCGGATAGGAACTATGCGTAGCACAGGCGGTTAACAGCAGACTCAGACTCAGCATCCATACTGCGCTGCGTTTTTTCACAAAATTATCTCTCATCATCGTAACTTTTTATTCTGACGCTTACTGCATTTATCAATGCAGTACAGCCATTTCCGCCAGATTGAAATTTCAGCATCAACACAATTAATCGCGTGACAGCGCGTCAATAGGATTAAGCTGCGATGCACGTTTTGCCGGCATAAAACCAAACAGCACACCAATTACACTTGAACAAAGTACAGCCATCACAATAGAAATTGTTGAGAATGACATAGCAAAATCTGTTGCCAGCAAATTAAACAGCATACTGATGGCAAACGAAAACAGTACACCTACCAACCCGCCAATCAGACAAATAAGCACCGCTTCAATCAGAAACTGTTCAAGAATATTGTGCTGACGTGCACCGATAGCCATGCGTATACCAATCTCCTTCACCCGCTCGGTTACCGATACCAGCATGATATTCATCACCCCGATACCGCCTACGACCAGAGATATCAGCGCAATACTTGATATCAGCAGAGTCATGGTGCCGGTAGTACTTTCAATTGTCTGCTTAATAGTGTCACTGTTACGGGTAAAAAAGTCCTCTGTACCATGACGTACTTTCAGTAATTCAATAATGCCTTTTTCTGCCGTTTGTGAATTGACATTATCTTTTACCTTCACCGTAACTGAAGTAATGTATTTAGAGCCGGAAATCCGGTTCATCAGCGTGGTATAAGGAGTAAACAGTTGTAAACTGTCACTGTCCGAAAAGCCGTTATTATTGGGTTCTGTTACACCGATAATACGCAATGGTCGTTTATTAAACAGAATAACCTTTCCCAGCGGATTAGTACCATCAGCAAACAATTTGTTTTTGGTATTGTCATCAATTACGACTACCTGACTGTTCTGAGTTACATCATCCTCATTAAACAGCCGGCCAAAAGCAAGCTTGATACCGCGTACATCAAAATACTGGTCACCTACACCGTATAACTGAGCTGAAAGAGACTGATTTTCATAAGTCAGCGTACCACTGGTATTAACACCCGGAGTGACACTGTCAACATAGTCCTGTTGCTTCAGAACCTCTGCATCACCAACAGTCAGCGTTTTAATACGGGAAGAACGGCGATCCCCATATCCGTAACCCGGATATACGGAAACCGTGTTTGTGCCCATAGCATTGATGTTTTCAAGAATTTTTTCCTGCGACCCTCTTCCCAGTGCAACTACCGACACCACTGAAGCAATACCGATAATAATGCCGAGCATCGTAAGAAACGAGCGCATCTTATGCGCCATAATCGCCTGAATAGACATCAGAAAAGATTCAAAAAACTGATCACGGTAAAAATGCCATGAATTATGCTCTTCAATACTCTCAATATTGCTGGGCGGAATATCTGTATTCTTACTGTGGTCGGCGATAATCCGTCCGTCACTAATTTCAATTACCCGGTTAGCATTAGCAGCAATCGTCGGATCATGTGTAACCATCACAATGGTATGACCGGCATCATGCAGTTTATGCAGGATTTCCATCACATTTTTTCCGCTACCGGTATCCAGCGCACCTGTTGGCTCGTCTGCCAGAATAATTTCGCCGCCGTTCATCAGCGCACGGGCAATACTTACCCGCTGCTGCTGACCACCGGACAGTTCACTGGGACGGTTTTCTTCCTTACCGGCAAGCCCGAGCTGAGCCAGCAACTCATCCGCCCGTTTCATTCGCTCATCGTATTCCATACCGGCATATACAGCTGGCAGAGCTACATTTTCACGTGCTGTTAATGTGCCGAGCAGGTTATAGCGCTGAAAAATAAAACCAAAGCTGCGACGGCGCAAAGCGGCCTGTTCATCTGCGGTCATAGCAGCAGTTTCTACGCCATCAATTTTGTACGAACCGCTGGACGGCACATCCAGACAGCCAATGATGTTCATCAGAGTAGACTTACCCGAACCAGACTGACCGATAATAGCTACAAAATCGCCTTTTTCTATGCTCAGATTAATATCTTTGAGCACCTGAACCCGGTTTTCACCAGTGCCGAACCAGCGATTGATTGCCTTAATTTCCAATAAACTCATGGCTTACATTCTCGGACCGCGCATTTTAGGTTCTTTGCTGACACCATTTTTGGCGTCTGCCTTGCTCAGCGCAGATAAAACTACCCGGTCACCCTCTTTCAGGCCTGATTTCACTTCTGTGCGCATACCGTCTGTAATACCAGTCTCAATCTGTTTTTCCTGAACCTGCTGATTATCGCCCAGCACCTTCACCACTTTTTTACCACGGTTATGCCTGATTGCCTGATTCGATACAGTCAGTACATTTTTAACAGATTTCACAAAAATATTATTCTGAGTAGTCATCCCGATGTGCAGTGTGCCATCATCATTCGGAACCAGAGCCCGGGCATAGTAATAAATAGCTGTATCAGTTGTATCCGTACTGGTGTCATAACTTCCCTGAGACATCTTGGTTAACCCCGGATCTACTGCTTCAAGAGTAGCTTTACGCACTTTGTTATTGTCCGCCAGTGTAGTAAAAGTTAAATGCATTCCTGCCTTAACCTTACTCATGTCGCCCTCGGCAATCTGCATTTTATTCAGCATTTTGCTTAAGTCAGCCAGCTGTACAATCGTTGGCGTATTCTGGCTGGAGTTCACAGTTTGTCCCTCTTCTACCGGAATGGATACAACTGTACCGTCCATCGGGGCAGTAATGCGGGTATAGCCTAAATCTGCTTCTGAAGTGTTAATGGCAATCTGTGTTTGCCGGATTTGTGACTTCAGCTCAGCCACGTTAGCCCGTGCTGCGGCCAGATTATCCTGAGCATTATCAAAATCTGCTTTAGAGGTAGCATCCTGTCCCATCAGCGCGCGTTCACGGTCAAATGCACGCTGCTTCATTTTCAATGCAATTTGAGCAGATACCAGCTGAGCACGATAAGTATCCAGCTTAGCTTTATTAGTGTTGAGGGTATTTAACTGGGTAGTGGAATCAATATCAGCAATCAAATCACCTTTTTTAACCTGCTGACCCAGTTTAACATACAGTTTTTTGATCTGGCCGGAAGCCTGAGCACCGACATCAACCAATTGTGCCGCTGCAATTTCTCCTGTGGCATTAACTGTCTGCATGATATCGCTGCGGCGAACATCATCTGTCACAAAATTCATCTGGTCTTTAGGTTTAAAAAACAGGCTCCATACAACAGCAGCCAGCACCACCACAACTAACAACCATACAAACCTTTTAACCCATTTTTTTTTCATTTGCTTAATAATCCGTATATCACTCAAATTTTGCTCTAATTAATAAATTTAATAAATAGCGGCAAAAGATTAAGATTGTAAAGGATGAAAACCATTCTCATCAATATATCATGTTAGTTATTAATATCTGATATCCATTATTAATTTATGAATATTAAATAATAATCCAAGCTCTTTATAAAATCATATATATTAAATCTTTGCTTGCTTAAAAAATATAATGATAAAATTTTAAATGATTTCAACAAAATACACATTTTACTGATACTCAAATATGAATAAGAGTCTGAAAATATATTTAACTATTCATTAACTACAGAGTCGCTGCTCCATATCGAAATTCTGCTAATAAAAATATAGTAGTTATTAAGAAAAACCGCCACTACAAATACAGCAGAAAAATTAAAGGATTCCACTTTTTTAAGTATTTTTTAATAAAATTAATAAAATCAACATAAAAAATTATCTAAATAGAAATTAAAAAACTCCTCTTTTTATATGAACCGTTAAAACAAAATGACGAAACCTAATCTGAATATTCATATATGGCAAAATTAAGCAGGCAAACTACTTACTATTTATACTATTAAAACAAAAATGATTATTTTATAATATTTCATATTATTCTTTTGAATTCTTTACCTTTATTCGGCTTAATATTTTCTTTCCCACATAAAAAAACATTTATGTTTTGACAATGCACACACAACTGATTAAGCTGCGCAGCTTTGTACTGACAACATTGAAAAAAATAATAACTGTTTACAATTAAATCAATCATGTTCAGCAGATAATATCTGCATACTGGTTATTTTTCCGGCACATGAAAAAGCAGTTTGGAATAAGCAACAATGACTAATTCAACTACCCGCCGTGCAGTCTATGCCGGCAGCTTTGATCCCCCTACCAATGGTCACTTATGGATGATTCGTGAAGCACAACCATTATTTGATGAACTAATCGTCGCTATTGGTGTTAATCCGGAAAAAAACGCCACATATTCAGTTGAAGAGCGCAAAGAAATGCTTCAGGCTATCACGGCAAATTTTCCCAATGTTAAAATCTCCAGTTTTCAAAATCAGTATCTGGTTAATTATGCACGCAGTATTGGTGCAGATTTCATTATCCGCGGTATCCGTACCGCTTCTGATTATGAGTATGAGCGTTCCATGCGCCATATCAATCATGACTTACAGCCGGAAATTTCCACTATCTTCCTGATACCGCCGCGTGAATATGCCGAAGTATCATCAACCATGATAAAAGGCATGGTCGGACCGCAAAACTGGCAGGCCATGATTCGCCGTTATGTCCCTGATGCAGTTTATGAAAAAATTATGCAAGACCATATGTACACTGAGAATTGAGCAGACAGAATGATCCGGGCAGTCGCAACCTGAGTGCCCGGTTCAGAGACTGATTTTGCATTAATCTTGATTCTTGACTAATAGGGTAGCTGATTATCAGCTACCCTATTATCCATCTGGTTTTAAAACAGAGGATTCAAAAAATTTTTCATATTCAACTTTACAGATACGAATTGAATATTCTTCGTACCATTGTTTGATATCCATCTTTTCCCCTCTATGTGCAGCGTATGGTTTTTCCATTTATCAATAGCCTCTAGTGTTCGCCAGTATGAAACTGTAATACCGATTCCTTCTGCGTCTCTAACACTGTCCGCTCCTAAAAATCCTTCTATTTTTTCGGCTTCAATTAATAAATTTTGTGCCATCTCTAAGTAGCCAAAATCTCCCGGGCTGCGTTTAGAGGTAAAAATAACGGCGTAATAGGGTAATTCAAACACTTTACTGATCATTTAAAACCTTTTTACTCTTGATTGCCGTATTCTGTAATGGAAAGTGATAAAAGGGTTTTTCCGGTTATTATATGAATTTATCCCTAGCTTTTTTTTAAATAACTCTTTGTAAAAATATAAATCATTATCATTCTGCAAACAATAAAGCAAGCTATTTTTCAGGCTGCTGTTTGTCATTGGTTACTATTTTGTCTGCATTTTTCAATACTCTGCTTACTTATACGTTAAACAGTTATTTGGAAAATTCCTCTCTGATAACTTTAAGCCATGCTTTTACAGCCGGTGTCAGTTTTTTGTGACGAGGCCACGCCATAGACAAACTCCAGTTAATTGCCGGATCGGTTAACGGAACAGCTGCAAATATTTTATCGTCAAATTCATCCGTATAATAACTGGGCAGTAAAGCAATGCCCATTTCTTTTGCTACCATATCACGCAAAAGTTCCCACTGGCTGGTACAGCAAACCACATTTGGCTCAAATCCCTGATCATGACAACCATTAATAACACGTTCAAATAAAACAAAACTGCGACTAAACAAAATAAAAGACTCATCACGCAAACTGCGCAAAGACATAGATGCAGGTATTTTTGCTAACCGTTTACGCGGAAACAGTACCATCATCGGGTAATCGCATAAAGGAATATAATCAAATTCATCACTTACCGGTAACAGTAACTGACCTACATCCAGACGGTTATCCAGCAAGGCTGCTTCAATATCACGAGTACCGGCTTCAATAAAAGCCAGCTCAATATCCGGACATTGCTGATGAAAATTAAAAAAAGCCGGTGTTAGCAAACGGCTCCCTAGTAACGACATACCGATACGCAATGTACCCAATTTTAGTTCACGATAATCTTCTACCTCCTGTTTCAGTAACGACACCTGATTAAGTATCTGTAGAGAATGTTCATATACACGCTTACCAATTTCTGTTGGTAGTACCTGACGCTTGCGTCCGTTTTCTCCTTTCTGCAGTAAGGCTACATTTAAATCATTTTCCAGTGCGTGAATTATTTTGCTGATACTCGGTTGGGATAATGCCAGTTTTTCCGCAGTAACTGAAAAGCTGTGATTCTGAACCAGAGTGACCCAGCATTGAAGTGCTTTTATATCAATCATAAATATTCAAAAAAAGAATAATAAAAAAATTATAATTCATATTATGCCTAATAAAGCTAATTATAATCAGTGATTTCCAATAATTGGCTATAAGGAACAGCCAAAATGAATATGTTACACCTTCGCATGGCAAACTGCTTACGTATATGCGCACAAATTTTATTAATCATTTTATTTTGGCTGATAGGGCTGGGTATCGAAAAAGCTACTCATATCCCTTTATCTGCCGGTGTAATCGGATTATTTCTGGTATTGCTGTTATTACAGCTTAACATATTGAAATTATCATGGATTGCCAGTGGTGCGCAGGTTTTTCTGGGTGAATTAATGTTGTATTTTATGCCTGTTCTTATTGCAGTGGTTCAATACAAGGCATTGTTTGCTGCTGAAGGATGGCAACTGGTTATTAGCATCGTAACAGGTACATTTCTGGTAATGAGCAGTACTGCTCTGACCTTAAAATACTGCTATCGTCTGCGCCGTGTATGGATTAAACATCGCCATGTCTGAACTGGCACATATTTAATTTCTAACTGGATATCTGTTATGAATATAATTGCTGCCGGCTGTTTTATCTGGACAATTGCATTGTATGCACTGGCAAAAAAATGCTATCGCGCCAAGCCGGTTATATTTTTGTCACCCGCCATTACTTTTAGTGTATTAACCATAGCTCTCATGCAATGGCTGGACATCAGTTATACACAATATAATCAATATACGCGTTATATTTCCGGCTTACTTGGTCCTGCCACTGTTGCTTTTGCCATTCCGATTTATCAATATCGTGATGTAATGAAACGTCAGTTACCGATTCTGATGACTGCTATTATTGTGGGAATGTTTGTCGGGGTGGGCAGTGCTTATCTGATGGCTCGACTATTTCATTTTAACCACGAAGTGACTTACAGTCTCATGGCACGTTCCGTATCTACTCCGTTTGCCATTGAGCTTGCTGACAAAATTCATGGTTCAGCGGCGCTGGTATCCGTATTCACCATCATAACCGGACTGGTAGGCATGCTATTTGGTGATATCACACTGGCTTTCAGTCGCAGCCGGCTGCATCTGGCCAATGGTGCTGCTTTTGGTAATGCCGCACATGGATTTGGTACTTCGCGGGCAATTCAGCGTAATGCCGACGAAGGTGTGGTTGCCAGCCTGACTATGATTCTGGCAGGTTTATTTATGGTGCTGGCCGGACCTTTAATAGTGAAAATCATAGTCTGGTTATAATAAAGATAAACTGCTTTACATAAACTTTACCGCTGCCGTACAATCATTAGCGGCTTCTGTTACTATTTCTTAATTGCGTTAAAGCTGTTCGGGCATGATTCGGACAGGCGCTTTCTTCTGCTCTGCATTTTTACAGACAAAATATTCTTACAATCTTACTTGTGGAGGATAGCTGAACATGGCTTATCAATCTATCAATCCGTTTACTGGCGAGCTGGCCAGAACTTTTTCCAATCATACAGATGCTGAAGTAGAAAACGCACTGACTCAGGCTCATGCTCTGTACAAGTCTGAATGGTCGCAACCGGAAAACATCGGCGAAAGACAGGCATTACTACAACGCCTGGCTGAAATTATGACACGGCATCAGGAAAAAATTGCCCGTATTATCACATTGGATATGGGTAAACGTATTGCAGAGAGCCGTAATGAAATTGTTAATTGCATTGAAATTGTCCAGTACTATGCAAAACAGGCTGCAGAATTGCTAAAACCGGCGGCCTATCCGAGCAAACTGGGCAAAGGCTGGGTGGAACATCATCCAATCGGTATCATTCTGGCAGTTGAACCATGGAATTTTCCTATTTACCAGCTTATCCGGGTTATTGCACCGGCTATTGCTGTGGGCAATCCGGTTGTAGCCAAACATGCCAGTAATGTTCCGCAATGTGCGCAACTGGTGGAAGATCTGTTGCATGAAGCCCAGGCACCTGCCGGTACTTATACCAATCTGTTTGTAACTCCTGAGCAGATAGAAACCATTATCGGTGACAAACGCGTACAGGGTGTGGCTCTGACGGGCTCAGAAGGTGCCGGCAGTATTGTAGCCGGACAGGCTGGCAGTAAACTGAAAAAATCTACTATGGAACTGGGCGGTAATGATGTATTCGTTGTCACAGATGATGCTGATGTAGTAGCCGCCGCACATACCGCAGTAGCAGGACGCTTGTTTAACGCTGGTCAGGTATGTATTGCAGCAAAACGTTTTATCGTGCATGAAAAAGTAGCTGAACAATTTACCCGGATTGTTCAGGAAGATTTTGCTCAGGTAGTGATGGGCGATCCCCTGGATGAAAAGACTACCCTGGCACCCCTTTCATCTCGTAAAAGCAAAGAAACCCTACAAGAGCAGCTGGATGAAGCCATTGCTCATGGTGCTAAAGTATTATGCGGTAATCAGCCAGCTAAAGATAATTTCTTTACCCCAACACTGATCACGGATATTAGCCGGGATAATCCGGCCTATTTCGAAGAATTTTTCGGACCTGTAGCACAGTTGTATATTGTAAAAAATGATGAAGAAGCAATTACATTGGCTAATGATTCTAATTTTGGTCTGGGCGGAACCGTTTTCTGTAAAGATATTGAACGCGCCAAAAATCTGGCCTCGCGAATTGAAACCGGTATGGTATTTATTAACCGTTTCGGTGATTCCGTAGCTGAACTGCCGTTTGGCGGAATTAAACGTTCAGGCTTCGGACGTGAACTAAGTGATCTGGGCATTAAAGAATTTGTTAATCACAAACTTGTGGTACTTGCACAGGACTAATCCTCCTATTAATGCAAAAAGCAGTCTGTTTATACAGACTGCTTTTTTCAGATAATAATCAGTTACTGGACACAAAACACCAACCATATCTTTACTGCTTATGGTTGTAGCAATTTGAATTCCACTTTATCAGCTAAGTTTTTAGGCACAATCAAGATAACAAACGGGTGCATCTGATAACTCTGTCTTTCTCCAGAACGAATGCGTACATCTAATATCAGCTTATCCTGAGCATAATTTAACGTTAAAGGCGTAATTTCCAGCTGCTTTTGCACGATTCCGGCATCATATACAATTACATCATGAGCTGCAAAATCAATAGGAGTTGGTTTCCCATTTTTCCCCATAGTTGCAGCCATACCGAAATAACGGGCAAACTCAACAGATGAACTAATGTGTCTCGGGACTAATCCGGTTACCGTATTTTTAATGAAGTAATTATCGGCCTGCTGATAAGCAACTGGCGACACTGATTGGTTGAAAACCTGAGCAGAACTATTAGCTGTAACAGCTGCTGAATGGCTACAAGCACACAGACTGCCTGCCAGTAAGAAACTCATTATCATTGAATAAACATTACCGCACATAGCAACCTCCTGTCAGGTTCCCTAAATTTTACTGCTGCTTAAAAGCCAGACATGCCAGAGTCAGCCAGCCGGTAATCATTAAAACACCGCCAACCGGTGTAATTGCACCGAGCCAGCGTGGCAAACCCAAAGCCATCAGATACAGTGAACCACAAAAAATAATCAATCCCAGTTGTAGTAAAGAAAACGGCATTTTTACCGTAAATGCCGGTACTGCTTTTGCCAGTACACTTAATACCAGTAATCCCAGTGCATGCCAGAAAAAATACTGTGTTGCTGTATGCCACCATTCCAGTTGCTGCACACTGGCCATATGTTTTAATCCGTGTGCACCAAATGCACCCAGCATTACCGCCAAAGCCAGATTAACTGCTGCAATACCTAACCACATATCAATTCCCCATTATTCAATTAATTAAACCGTAGATATGCCTGTCTTATTACAAACAGACTATTCAGCTAAGCGCAGTATAAAGGTCGGTTTACTGAATCTCAAATTACTTACACAAATACAATCATGGCAAATTCTCATTTTCTGCCCTTCATGCAAGTAAAAACCAAAATAAAAGCTAAAGGAAAGATTATATTGCTGAAAATAGATTTATAAAAACCAATCGAAAGAGTAAATTTTCCTCCAAGATACATTAATCTTTTTACTCTTGCTTCTAATTTTCATCATACTATTACCGATAAAAAAACTGACCAGTTACTATGAACAGGTCAGTTTTTCATCTTTTGATTGTAATAGCTATTTTCTATTTATTTACAGCTGATACCACTAATTTGTGGCGATTTCGCCGTACCCACTTTAAATATACATTTAGTGGCACTACTGCCGGTAACAATGAGATTACCGGAAGCAACGTTCATATTCAGAGGTTCTTTTACACCCATTTTTACTGCTGTATTGGCCAGTTTCTGTACCTCTTCCGGCGCATATGCAGTGTTATTACTGGCTACTTTGATCTCCTTAGCACTAACACCTGCTGCTACAACCAGCCCAATAGCAAAAATCAGACTATTACGCATAGATTTATTCATTCGGATTCCTTTCCGAAGATTATATTCATTAATTATACTAATACAAAAAACCAGCACTTTCCAGCAAAATACATCAAATTTACTGTAAATCAAACAATAATGAACAAATCATTTCAATAAATACAATTATTACCTTTGTATTACCTTTAGTATAAAAGAAAAAGCTGTATACCAAGCAAACTGGTATACAGCAAACCAAAGGAACTTTTTTAAATTTAATTAATTCAGTAACAGAATGTATCAGACTGGCATACACTATTTCATTGTTGTGATTGCTGATCCAGCTTATCTCTGTCTTGCTGATATTCACCCCATAATGCATTTACTACTCCAAGCAATATGGCAAAACCAATACCTAAACACCAGGCAAAATACCACATAAAATACTCCTTGTTTTACTGGCTTGTCTGCCGGCTAAAATACCAGCGGCAGACTAAGCCGAATTTAATACAGGCTATGGTCGTTCTTGCGAATCATGTCGGTAGTTACCTTACCGCGCATCACCCGATAACACCAGCTGGTATAACACAACATTAGCGGCACGAAAATTAATGCCACCACCAGCATAATTTTAAGAGTAAATTCACTCGAACTGGCATCCCATACCGTCAGGCTGGAGCGCAAATCTGTGCTTGAAGGCATGATAAAGGGGAACATGGATACACCAGCGGTACTGATTACGCCGCCAAGACCCAATGCTGAAAACCAGAATGCTACAAAATTCTTCCCGCCTTTTGCCAGAAGCCATGCCACTATAAAACCAACATAAGCCAGTACCGGTATCACTAACAGCAGCGGATATTGCTGATAGTTATTCATCCATGCACCAGTGGCACTGACCACCTGTTTATTCAGCGGATCAGGTGAAGCTCCAGGCAAATAACTTCCCTCAACCATGCTGTAACCATTAATTCCCATATTGACCCAGATACCGGCCAGTGAGAATGCGATTACCACAACAATCAGAGCAATTGTGCTGGCACGCAGTGCACGTTGTCTTACCTGTTCATCTGTGCGCAATGCCAGATAAATCGCACCATGAAAGGTAATCATTGCAGCCGATACCACACCACACAACAAACTGAAAGGATTGAGCAAAGCCCAGAATGAACCAGTATAGAAAGAACGCAAATCATCATCAAAATGAAATGGCACCCCCAGCAGCAGATTACCGAAAGCCACACCGAAAATCAGCGGTGGAACGAAACTGCCGACAAACAGTAACCAGTCCCAGGTAGTACGCCAGCGGGCATTATTGATTTTACTGCGATAGTCAAATCCTACCGGACGGAAAAACATTGCCCACAGCACAGCCATCATTGCCCAGTAAAAGCCGGAAAATGCTGTCGCATAAGCATATGGCCATGCTGCAAAAATAGCACCACCACCAGTAAGAAACCATACCTGATTACCATCCCAGTGCGGGGCTATTGAATTAATAATGACACGGCGCTCGTTATCGTTTCTGCCAACAAACGGAAGCAGAGAACCTGCCCCCATATCCTGCCCGTCCATGATGGCAAAGCCAATCAGCAGAACACCCAGCAACAACCACCAGATGAATTTTAATACCGAATAATCCAAGAATTCCATGGTCTACTCCTAATGTTCTGCTTCATTAGCATAACGCCCTGTACCCAGTGAACCCGGGCCCTGACGGGAAAACCGTACCATCAGATACACTTCCACAATTAATAAGATTGTGTACAGTGTTACAAAACCGAAAATTGATCCCCAGAGACTAGCAGCCGTCAGCGAAGAAGCCGAAAGATTAGTCGGTAGTACACCATATACTGTCCATGGCTGGCGTCCATACTCCGCAACAAACCATCCTGCCTCACAGGCCAGCCAGGGCAATGGTAAACTCCAGAACACCCATTTAAGCAACCAGCGTTTATCTGCAAAACTATTTCTAACCGAAGTATAAAATGCTACAACCATCAGCAACAGCAGCAGACAGCCACACAATACCATGATGCGGAAACTCCAGAACATCGGAGCGACACGCGGAATTGTTTCCCGGGCTGCATGTGCGATATCAGATTCAGTAGCCTGACGTACATCCGGCACATAGGATTTAAGCAGTAAGCCAAAGCCCAGATCATCGCCATATTTTTTCATGGCAGCCTGTGCTTGTGCATCTGTACGGTCTTTACGCAATGTTTCCAGCGCAATCACAGCTTCCCGACCATTGCGAATACGCTCCGTATTCTCAGCAATGATTTCCTTGATTCCCGGAATCTGTTTATCCAGTGACCGGGTACCGATTAAACCCATTACCCATGGAATTTCGATAGCGAAATCATTTTCCATTTTCTGCTCATTTGGCAGAGCAATCAGATTAAACGAAGCCGGAGCCGGTTCTGTTTCCCACATGGCTTCCAGTGTCGCCATTTTAGTTTGCTGTGATTTTCCCACGGTATAACCGGATTCATCACCCAGGATAATAACTGACAGAATTGAAGCTACACCAAAAGCTACGGCAATACGAAAGCTTTTTTTGGCAAATTCGACATCCTGACGTTTCAGCAAATACCAGGCAGAAATAGACATCACGAAAACCGCAGCGGTTACATAACCGGCAGAGACTGTATGTACAAATTTATTCTGCGCTACTTCATTCAGGAAAATGTCAGTAAAACTGGTCATTTCCATACGCATTGATTCAAAATTGAAATGCGCCCCTACCGGATCCTGCATCCAGCCATTGGCTACCAGAATCCACAATGCAGACAGATTGGAACCAAGTGCCATAAGAATGGTAACTAATAGATGACCAGGCCGGCTCAGTCTTTCCCAGCCAAAAAAGAACAGGCCTACAAAAGTGGATTCCAGAAAAAATGCCATCAGCGCTTCAATAGCCAATGGCGCACCAAAAATATCCCCCACATAATGCGAATAATATGACCAGTTGGTACCAAACTGGAATTCCATTGTTATACCGGTAGTTACACCCAGAGCAAAATTGATGCCGAACAATTTGCCCCAGAATCGCGTCATATCTTTATATATCTGCTTACCGGTTAACACATAAGTGGATTCCATTATTACCAGAATCCATACTATCCCCAATGTTAGCGGTACAAACAAAAAATGATAAAGCGCGACCAGCGCAAACTGCAGCCTTGACAGTTCCACTAAATCCATGGCTTTGTTCCTGTAATTTATATTAATAAAAATTATATTTATCTTTAAACCGGCATTGATAAATATTTCAATTTAATAGAATTTAATATACTATACAAATCGGAAATATTAAACTAATGCATAAATTTAACAAATAAATATAGTTATTTAAGTTTACATTAAATATGTAAAATTAAAAATAAACTAAACTTCTATTGTTAAAAATATTATATATTTTACTTTTACATTATAAATGCTAAAAATATATATTTAGAAATTATAATACAATGTCTTTGTTAAAATTTGTTATTAGTTATTTTTTTGATCTAGATCAAATAAAGGCAGCCACAAAATGGCTGCCAGAAAAGTAAATCAGCTAAAAATTTATTCAGAATTTATTCAATTTATTTGCAAAATCTGAGCCTCAGACCACGGATTAGTCTGATGGCTTGCTACAATCAGAATACCTTGCCGCTGATGCTGTTGCAGCACAGAAGCCAGCTCTGCCTGTGCCTGCTCATCAATACCGGCAAACGGTTCATCCAGTATCAGTATTTTATAAGGACGCAGCAGTAAACGCGCCAGAGCAATGCGACGAGCCTGCCCTCCGGACACAGCTGCTCCATACTCTCCCAGACGTGTCTCCAGAAGCTGGGGCTGATTTTCAGCCCATACAGCCAGCCCGACGCTGGAAAGCACTGACCATAGCTCATCCTCAGTAGCATCAGCTTTACCCAAACGCAGATTCTCAGCCAGAGTTAAATCAAATATATCAAGTTGCTGAGCCAGATAACCCACCTCTCCCTGCCACTGCCATACTGAAAACGGTTGCTGATTACAACACAATTCCCCTGCTGCTGGTTCCAGTTCCCCCGCTAATACTGCCAGCAAAGTTGATTTCCCGGCACCAGATGCTCCTTGCAGCAACAAAATATTACCGTTAACCAAATCAAAACTGACATTTTCCGCTCCGTTCAGCGCATCCGGCCAGCGTGCCTGTAATGCACGCGCCTGTAAATGCAGTTGTGCCGGTAAAGGCTTTTTATCTGATTCTTCAACAGTCAGTGCGGGCGTAATTGCATTAAGACGTATGCATGCAGCCTGACACAGACCATAGGTCATCATATTCATACCCAGTACCAGCACCAGTTCTGTAAAACCAAATACAGCCAGCACCAGCGCCAGCAACATGGCTACTGAAAGGTTTGCATCGCCACCGAAACGCTCACTTCCCAGCCATAACAAAACAGCCACTGCTGCAGCCATCAATACCTGCTGTAACAATACTACTCTTCCTGCCAGTTGCTGCTGATGCAACTGGCCAGAGACATAATATTGATCTTCGGCATGAAAAACCGTTGCAAAGCGTGACCATTGCTGCCATTGCAACAAAGCTGTTATTGCTTCAAGCGGTTGCAATAAAGCTGTACGCCGCTTTTCAGCCAATCCTGCCTGCTGTTTGCCCCAGTTTTGTCCGTACAGTGCAGCCAATGCCGGAATCACGACAGTTGCCAGAAATAATGGAATAGACAGATACAATGTCAGTTTGCTGCCGGCCACAATTAAAGTTAGCCCCAGAATGCCCAGCAACATGAATAATGCCCATAACCATGGCAATACAACATTAAGCGGCCAGTTATTCAGCAATTCAATATCACTCAGTAAAGAATGCATCTGCCGCAGAGCGTTCTGTTGCTGCTGTTTACCTGTAGCCAGACGAGAAAACAGCCCGCTGCGTAAATCAGCCAGAAGACCCAGTACTGCATCATGTGAACCAAGACGCTCACCATAGCGCCCCGCGGTACGCACAATCGCCAGCAAACGGATCACCCCTGCCGGAGTAAAATAGTTAAAGGTGTAAGCTGTTGCCAGACTTATTATTCCGGCCAACCCGGCAGCAGTAATAAACCAGCCGGACAGAGCCAGCAGTCCGATACTGGCTATAGCTGTTACCTGCCCTAATAACCATGCCAGTAACCAGGCACTCTTGCGACTCAGCAATAAATTAGACAGTTTCAGCTGCTGTTGTGACCATAACAAATGATAACGCTTCATCGTAATTGCTCCTGCCGGTCAGTCAGCATGATTTCCCTATCAACCCATCCGGCAAAACTAATATCATGACTAACGAGTATAACCGTTTTACCGATACTCAGCTGCGCCAGCAACTGCATAATTTCCGATGCTGTTTGCGCATCCAGATGAGCGGTTGGTTCATCCAGCAGCCATAACGGTGCTTTTCGTAACAGCATTTGTGCCAGCGCCAGTCGTTGTAGCTGTCCGCCGGACATTCCACGACCACGCTCACCCAGTTGTGTATCCATTTGATGAGGTAAACGCTGAATTAATACCCATAGTCCTACTTGTTGCAGTACCTGCTGCAATTCTTCATCCGTAGCATCCGGGCTGGCCAGCCGCAAATTTTCGGCAACTGATAGTGACAATATTGGTGGCGTCTGTGCCAGATAAGCCACCGACTGCCGTAATAGCGGTAAATTTAATTCAGCATAATTATGCTGATTAATCCATAAAGTACCAGAGTAAGGAGCAAACCCCAGTAAGGCCTGCAGCAGACTGGATTTTCCACTCCCACTCGCTCCTCTGAGCAGAACACGTTCTCCGGCTTCTATGCAAAAACTGAATTGCGGCAGACGGATACGTTCATCACGTCCGTATACCACCAGATAATCTGCACGCAAACTGGGAGGTGTTTGCAATACAAAATCAACTTCTTCAGAAACAGCAGGAATATTTTCGACCACTTTATATAGTGGCATTAATGTCTCGGCTGCTGCCTCTGCCTTAGCTTTATCATGATAATCAGCACCAAGCTGACGCAATGGTGCATAAAATTCCGGCGCCAGCAATAAAATAAATAATGCCCCCTGATAAGGTACCGGTATTTGTCCGTTTGCCCAGGGCAATACACCCAGCAGTCCGAGACCCAGATACACAGCCACCAGTGCGATCGCCAGCGAAGCAAACAGTTCCAGAACGGCTGTAGACAGAAATGCCAGCCGTAATACCGCCATTGTTCGCACCCGATAAGACTCAGCAGCGGCATCAATAGTCTTCTGTGCCTGCAACTGAGCACCTAAACGACGTAACGTGGGCAGACCCCGCAGCAAATCCAGAAAACGTCCGCTTAAAGCCGCCAGTGCTGAAAACTGCGCACGATTTTTACGTGCTGCCGCCTGTCCGAGCAAAATCATAAAAATCGGAACCAGTGGCGCAGTCAGCAATAATAGTGCAGCAGCAAATGGACTATAAAAACAGGTAGCCGCAGCAATCAGTACCGGCATCAGTACTGCAAGTTGCTGTTGCAGAACATAACGGCTTAAATATCCATCCAGAGCATCTACCTGTTCCAGAACCATTGTAGACAGAGCTCCATCACTGCCATACTGGCTACGCTCAGGTCCCAGTAATGCCAGTGCTTTCATTAACTGACTGCGCAACTGTAATCTGATTGCCACACTTGCCCGTAATAGCAACCGGTCTTTAAAATAGTTCAGTAACGGCCGCAACAGCCAGCAGATTAATAGATAAGGTAAAAACTGAAATAAAGTCTCAGTTACATCCTCTCCATTAAGCCACAAAGCAAAAAGGTTAGCCAGTAGAGCACTCTGTACAATAATTAATACGGCTGCGGTAACCATCAGCACCCATGCCAGCCGGTATGAGCGGTGTTGTCGTTTTTGCCATAAGCGCAGATAAAATCGCGGAGCAGATGCATGTAAGTTACTTCGAACCAACCCTTTTCTCCCTCGTTGTCTAAAACTTTCTATCAGCATTAATTTGTTGCAATTGCCTGTGGTGAAATACGCTTAAGCTGCCAGTGCTGTACCGCCCAGCTCAGCAAATCAGACAGACTATCCACCTCTGGTGCCTGCGGCTGCCCGAGATAAGTGAGAACCTGCCGCAGTAAAGTTTCACGCCGGCGCAAATCTAATGCAGGTGCCTGCGTCTGTTTTGACCATTTTTGTCCCAGCGTATTAGTCAGCAACGGTAAATGAGCATAAGCCGGCTGTGAAAAACCCAGTAACTGCTGTAAATAAATCTGACGGGGGGTAGATAATAACAAATCCTGACCGCGTACTACATGATTGATTCCCTGATCCGCATCATCAACTACGACCGCCAGTTGATAAGCCCAGAAACCATCTGCCCGCAACAAAACAAAATCGCCCACATCTCTGAATAAACACTGTTGCTTATAACCTTGTATTGCATCCGTAAAACCGGTTATATCTGTACCAGTTCGCAAACGCCATGCCGGCATTTTCTCTGAACAGACAAACTTATCTGCATTCAAAGATGCACAATGTCCGCCATAAATAAAACCATCCGTACCCATGCCCTGTGCTTCAGCCTGTATCGTTTTTCGGCTGCAAAAGCATGGATACACCAGTCCTTGCGCCTTTAACTGCGCCAAAGCCGCAGCATAAAGGTGATGACGCTTGCTTTGATAAATAACTTCACCATCCCAGTGCAGTTCAAAAGCTTCCAGTGCAGATAAAATAGCTGCTGCTGCACCCGGCATTTCACGTGGCGGATCCAGATCTTCCATCCGCACAAGCCAGCGTCCCTGCCGGCTGCGCGCATCCAAATAAGAAGCTACCGCAGTAAGCAGCGAACCAATATGCAACAAACCGGTAGGGCTGGGGGCAAAACGCCCTACATACAACTCATCCACAAACAACTTCCATTCTTAATTCAATTTCACAGCCGGCACAGCTAATATAACTTAACATCACACCCGAAAAAGTACAAACCAGCCGTGATAATTAATAACTAAATATAGAATATAAACAATTATTTATCAAAAAATTACCCAAAAATAGCATTTATTACCCTTACCTATAACTTTACTCTGGCACAATATTTAACCTAAAAAATAAAGGCATAAAACGGTATAATTCAATTTATCCGAATACATTAACACATCATGATTAGCAATGATTCACGTCTGCTTGTAATCGATACCAGCACCAGTTATCTGTCACTGGGACTGCATTACAACGGACATACTTACAGCATCTGCGAAGCAGCCGGTGCAAAACAGTCTGAACTGATATTACCGCGTATACAGCAGTTACTGGCAGAATCCGGACTGATACTGTCTCAGCTGGATGCCATCATTTACGCACAAGGCCCCGGTGCTTTCACCGGATTACGCATTGGTCTGGGTGTAGCTACTGGTTTAGCATTGCCATTCAGTCTGCCACTGATTGGCATTCCCTGTCTGGATGCTGTAGCTGCTCTTGCACCGGATCAGCCTTGCGTACTGGCCGCAACAGACGCACGTATGAACGAACTATTCTATGCATGGTATGACACCCATAATCATAAACGTCTGAGTGATTATCTGGTGGGTACTGCCGAAAGCATCTGTCTGCCGGCCGGTCAGCATCAGGCTACAGGTATCGGTAATGCTTACGGGCTGAATATCAATTTACCCGTATCAGGGCAGAATCTTATGCCCGGAGCTCAGGAGTATGTGCAACTGGCCTTATCCGGTCGTTACAAAGCAACTGATGCTGCTCATGCCAGCCTGCATTATGTCCGCAATAAAATTGCTCTGACAGCTGCCGAACAGGCTGCCAGACGAACTGCGAGTCAGATAGCATGAATATCCGTGCCGCCACTCTCGCTGATGTCGCCGCTCTGCATGAGCTTGAAAAACAGTGTAATCCGGCGCCATGGTCAGCAACACAACTGGCCAATACCGTTTATGCACCACAGCCTGTATGGGTAATCGACCTGCCTGTGCATGGAATTGTCAGCATGCTGGTCTGGCAAAAACTGCCGGGGGAAGCCGAAATTCATTTGCTTGACACCCATCCTGATTTCAGACGGCAGGGTTATGCACAACAATTACTGGAACATTTATTCCAGCATGCAAAGCAACAGCATCTGAACCGGATATTGCTTGAAGTGCGTGCCGGCAATTCCGGTGCACTGCAACTGTATACAAACAATGGTTTTGTATCCTGTGGCATACGTAAAAATTATTACCAGAATGGTGATGATGCTGTATTAATGGAAAAACCATGCTAGACAGCCGCTATCTTTATCTGCACGAAGCGCTGGGTCTCGGCCCCATGTGGTTATCACAAACTGCTTATCTGATACCTTCCGAAATTACAGAAACAAATACGCCAGTAAAAAACGATACCCGGCCTGTTGCGCGCTCTGTTCCGGACAATTCTGTCCGTTCACAACCAGTGAGAACTTCTCACCAGACGTCGCCGGCTGATATTACTGCAACTCAGCCAGCCAACCGGCATCGTGACGCACTTCGGCAAATTATCAATCAGCCGGCAACTGAATCTGTAACACAGATTACCAAAGAAGATAACACTAGCAAAATCAGCCCCATTACCACAAGTGATAAATTAAATATCAGCTTCGAATCCATTCCGGCAACACTGGCTGCATGCACTCGCTGCAATTTGCATCAGGAGCGCTGCACTCCACTTCCGGGATATGGTGCAAGCAATGCACGGCTTCTGGTTATCAGCTCTAATCCTGCACCGCCCGACGACAGCAGCAGGCAGCTTTTCAGCGGAGAAGTCGGCAAATTGCTCAGCAATATGCTGGCAGCCATCAATATTACTGCTGAAGAAGTTTTTTTTACCAGTCAGGTGAAGTGTGCGCCTAATGTCAGCCTGCGCATTACTGATGAGCATCTGCAAGCCTGTTTGCCTTATCTGAATGCTCAGATCGAACATATCCGGCCTCAGGCTATTCTGCTGCTCGGGCAGATATTCAGCCAGCTCGACCAGACAATACTGGCACACAATCTGCACAATATTCCTTACGTAATATCGCCCCACCCTGCACGATTATTGCGTCAAAGCCATTTAAAAGCCAATGCATGGACAGCACTTAAACAATTGCGCAATTTCTTACAATAATCTGTTAAAAAATGTATCTTTATAAGGTATAAGTCCGCACAAGCCAAAACATCTATGTTAAAATATGATAATAAAATTTTAATTAAATAAAATCAATATATTATGCATATTTCTCTTGGCCCTGTCGTGATGATTCTTTTGGTGGCTGTTTTGGCCTCTATCATCTGCCGACGTTTACACATTCCCGCCATGCTAGGCTACCTGGTAGTTGGCTTCATAGCCGGTCCTGGCTGGCTGCATTTAATTAATCAGAGTCATGCCACCGAATTTATCGGAGAAATCGGCATTACTTTTCTTATGTTCAGCATCGGGCTTGAGTTTTCCATCGGCAAACTTAAGGCCATGCGCAGGCTGGTGCTTGGTTTAGGCGGATTACAGGTCGCACTTACCCTGTTGATACTTTTTATCCTGTTTGCAGCCATGCGTATTCAGCTGACATGGGCGTTTACCCTTGCCGCAGCCATGACTATGTCTTCGACGGCTATTGTCAGCCGCATTATGGTAGAAAAAAACGAACTGGGACAGCATTACGGCCACATGATTATGGGCGTACTGCTGATGCAGGATATTGCCGTCGTTCCATTGATGATTTTATTACCTGCTCTGGCTCACAGCAGTGACGGTCTGATCCTGCAAATGGGCAAAGCCCTGCTTACCATGGCACTTGCCTTAGGTCTGCTGCTGGTGGTCGGCAGTAAAATCATGCCTATGTGGTTCCGTCTGATTGCCCGCACCAAATCCAGCGAACTCTTCATGATTAACGTTTTGCTGGTCACTCTCGGAGTTGCTTATCTTACTCAGCTGGCCGGTCTGTCACTGGCACTGGGCGCCTTTGTTGCCGGTATGCTGATATCAGAAACCGAATACCGCTATCAGGTAGAAGATGACATTCGCCCCTTCCGGGACATTCTGCTCGGCTTCTTCTTCATTACCATCGGCATGAAACTGAATATACAAGTTTTACAATCAAGCTGGTTAATGATACTGATACTGGGAGCACTGCTGGTTATTCTGAAAGCAGCGGTACTATTTGGCATTAGCCGCTACATGAAAGAAAAAACCGGCGACAGCATTAAAACAGCTTTGTATCTCGCTCAGGGTGGTGAATTCGGCTTTGTTATGCTGGCCATTAGTGGCGCATTAAAACTCATTTCTCTTGAGCTGCAACAAGCAGCCATTGCCGCCATCCTGCTTTCCATGATACTGGCACCCTTTATTATGCGAAGTGCAGATAAAATCAATAAACTGCTGGTTAAACGCAGCTGGGACGAACAGGCAGTTGATTTACAGAGCATACTGGTAGATACCATGAGCAAATCTGACCATATTCTCATTATCGGTTTCGGCCGCTGCGGTCAGAGCATTGCCCGTATCCTGCAACAGGAGGCTACACCCTACTATGCCATTGATCTGGATGCTGAACGGGTTGCCACAGCCAAAGCTGCCGGTGAACCGGTCACCTTCGGTGATGCCAAACGGCAGGAAGTATTACAGGCAGCCGGATTAAAACGTGCCAATACCGTACTGATTACCATCAACAACATGACAGAGGCTAAGCATATTCTCAATAATATTATGCTGATTGCCCCTACCATGCCGGTAATTGTGCGCGTTACCAACGACGACAACATTCCTGTGCTAACCAATATGGGGGCAGACGACATCGTTTCTGATGAAAAAGAATCCAGCCTTACACTCGCCAGTCAGGCATTATTAAGCTCAGGCAAACCGTTTGATGAAGTCTATCAAATCATGCAGCGTATTCGTCAAAACCGTTATCAGGCACTTGAAGGTTTATTTGCCGGTAGTGATGACACCGTCTCTGATGAGAATATCCATTATTTCCGTCAGGCTTTCACTCTGCCGCCAGATGCTTTTCTGGTAGGTAAAAGTGTAGACGACCTTCCGCTGGACAAATTGAAAGTAAAACTGCTCTCAGTACGCCGCAATGCTCATCAATTACGCAAATTTGACTCTGAATTCCGTTTTAAAAATGCAGATACCCTGGTTGTACTTGGTCCCAGAGACAAAGTAATTCTTTTTGAAAACTGGTCACTACAGGGAACGAACTAATTTTTTCATAACTAGTACTTGCCAGCGAACGGCATATCTGGTTTAATAGCGTCTTTCCCAAGCAGGGGTGATTAGCTCAGTTGGTAGAGCGTCTGCCTTACAAGCAGAATGTCGGCGGTTCGACTCCGTCATCACCCACCAGTTTTCTGTTTTATGCATTGCATAAAACTTGCGCGGTGGTAGCTCAGTTGGTTAGAGTACCGGCCTGTCACGCCGGGGGTCGCGGGTTCGAGCCCCGTCCGCCGCGCCAAATTAAATAAAAAAGCACAGCATAAGCTGTGCTTTTTTATTATTTCATTATGTACAAACATTTTTCAGATAACCTATTACGTCAAACCCGAATATTTAAATACATAATCTTTATAGAACAGATATCCTTTAATCAGATCATTTATGCCTCATTCCCAGAATTTTTCTGATAGATAATTTTGATTACGGCAAAAAATTATTTCAGTCAGATTTTTTCTGCTTAGCTATTTATCTGATTCATTACATAAAAAAGATTCAAAAGCAACACTCAATTTATATTCAGCATGTCCAGACTGAATAAACTACCAATAAACCAGACATTCTAATATTGTTAAATTATGTATAATACATTATTATGAATAAGGAAAATAAAAATTCCGTACACCATAAAGACAGGTATTGCTTTACTCACATAACATCGACAAAGTCAATAAATTTAACTCCCTGAACAAGAAAGGTTTAGAGTGGGAAAAATCAATTATCTCATTGAAGTTAAAAATGTTAGCAAAAAAATTAAAAACAGGAAGATTCTGGATAACATTTCTTTCAAGATTGCACCCGGTCGGATTATGGGCTTTTTAGGCCCCAATGGTGCCGGCAAAACCACTATGCTGAAAATACTCACAGGTCTGATGTTTCCCACTTCCGGAGACATTAAAATCTGTGGACACAATATACAAAAAGACTTTGAAAAAGCAGCTTTTAATCTTGGTACCATCATTGAAAATCCGGAATTCTATAATTACATGTCCGGTTTCAATAATCTGCAAATTTTTGCTGATATGAGCCGTCAGTCAATCAGTAAAGATGATTTAATGCAAACATTAACCAGAACCGGGCTTAAAGGTGCAGAACACCAAAAAGTCAAAGGCTATTCTCTGGGTATGCGCCAAAGATTAGGCGTCGCAAACGCAACTATTCATCAGCCTAAAGTATTAATTCTGGATGAACCCATGAATGGTCTTGATCCGGAAGGAATGAAAGATTTTCGTACATTGATGAAAAATTTTGTTCAGCATGGAAACAGCATTATTATTTCCAGCCACCTGCTTTCCGAGCTTCAGGAAATTGTTAATGATATTTTTATCGTTAATCAGGGCAGACAGGTCTATGCGGGAACAATGAGTGATTTTCTGGGTAAATCCAATAACATTATTCATATCGAAGTAGACGGAGATTTAGCACCGGCAGAAAAAATTCTGCTGAACAACGGGTATCAGGTTACCCGTCAGCTCAATAATCTTGAAATTGCAACTGATTCAACTGACCACGATCCGCGTGCAGAAATTGCCAGACTTCTTGTTCAACATGATATTCCCTTAATTGGTTTGAAGCTGACTCATTACTCTCTGGAAGATTCTTTTCTGCAAAGCATAAAAAACGATAATCAACAAAAGGTCAACAAATGAAATTACTAATTAATGAATGGCGTAAATACCTTAAAAACACCCGAAGTGTCATTATCATACCCATAATATTATTATTGATACTAATTATTTATTTCAGCACTATGCATTTTGTGGTCACTCATACATCACATTCAATTTCTAAAAATGATAGTAACCAAGTCTTTTTATATAGTATCACTATTTGTTACAAATTTATTAATTTTATCTCTATTATTTATGCATCTAATATTCTAAGTTCTGAAATATCCAAAGGAACAGTTAAATTTATTCTGACCCGTCCTTATCAGCGCTACAAAATATTACTGGCTAAAATTGCAGCGATTACTATATTAATGTCTGTTTTTCTGATTGTATCTGTAATTATTTGTTTATTAATACATATACTGACAATTCACCAAATACCGGAAATTAGCATCGTATTAAAGTACACTGGAATATACAGCATATTCATATTAGCCATTACAATATTTTTTACTGCTTTTGCTCTGATGCTTTCTTCCGTATTTAACAGCAGTGCACTCATAACCGGTAGCTGTATTGTGTATTATTTCTTTGCTAGTGGTCTGTGGAGACTAATCAACTTTTTCTACCTTCATTTACCTGAAGACGGATGGATATACAAATTAAGCCCATTAAATGTAAACAGCTATTTGATTGAGTTAATTTCTAAAACAGTTGATCAGTCTGTCCAGAGTGAATTTTTTATTACCTTGGCAGCCAATATTGTCTATGCATTGATTTTTTTCCTGATAGCCACATTGATATTCAGACGGCGTGATATTTCATTATCCAACTAACAGACACTAAAATTTTAAAGGTCAGGCTTCAAAATATTATTTAATAATTCAGTAATTTAAATGATATTTTCAGTCTGCCCTTTATGCTATTTTGCAATTTATCTACCTCAATCAGATTAGTATGATTGAGGTCTTTGCTTTTTACATTGGTTTATCTTGTTTTTTCTACAATACGAATTTCGTATAACAAATTATATATTTCTCAATTCTTTTTTTGTTAGTTAACCTGTCTTGAACTCAATCACTCGCTAATCGGGATTTTGTTCATGGAAGCAAAGTCTAAAGAAAATCTTGTACAGACAAAACCGAATTTAATGTTATCAGCATTATTAATCATGCTGTTAGTCGGGTCGGTTTATATCAGCCAACTTATTTTTCAAGAGATCTCTCAAAGCTATCATATCGATATTTTAGCAGCGAGAAATGTATTCAGCTTATCTTGCTTTTTTTATGCCATTTCTTTTTTTATTTATGGCCCGCTTTCGGACAAAGTTTCGACAAAGTTGTTAGTTTTAGTCGGTAGTATTGGAACTGTTTGTTGTTTATTTTTATCGGTGATTGTTGATTCTTTTACGTTGTATTTGGTCACCATGTCATTAATCGGTTTTTTCGCCGCTGCTGTTCCTGCGGCATTATTCGCTTATACAGCTAAAAACACGCCTAACCATAAGTTACCACAAGCAATGGGAATGATGATTTCAGCTTCTATTGTGGGCATGATTTTTAGCCGAAGTATAGTCGCAATGCTGACCGATCTTTGGTCTTGGCAAGTTGCATTTATTATTTATGCGGGTTTGATAACTGCAACATGTTTTTTTGTCCCTTACGGTATAAAACGCTCAATAATCCAACCTTCAGCTAATAGTGTACGGGGTACTTATCTAGCAGCAATTAAATTATTACTTGATAAAACGGTAGTTATTTTTTTATTAGTCGGCTTTTTACTATTTTTTGTTTATTTAGGATTGTCTTCATTACTTACTTTTTATTTGAAAAGTTCACCTTTTTATTTGTCTGCAACAACTTTAGGCTGGCTTAATTTTGCCGGTCTGAGTGCGGTTATTGGCACCATAATTACTGGTAAATTATCACAGATTATCAAAGAACGGTCTCTCTTAATCATCTGTTTGCTAGCTGTATGTATATCGGTTGTGACTATTGGTTATAGCTCAGCAATATATGTTATCGGATTCGGGATTTTTGCTTTGTTTTTATTTGTATTTGGCATTCAGCCATTAGTTATAGCCATGCTTAATAAAATTGTGCCAATTAATTCGCGCGGTGCGATTTCGTCTTTATATTTACTTTCGTGTTTGGCAGGAGGCAGTATTGGCACTTATCTATTAGGTATAGTTTATCAAAACATGATCTGGAGTGGAGTAATTGCCATTTGTGTTCTGTTATCAACGTTAAATCTAATCTTAGCGTTAGTTGGTATTCAACTTATTAACAATAATCATAAATAATAAAAATACAGGAATTTATTAATAAGGAAACTCGTTATGAAAAAAAATTATTATCATTCTTGATATTTATATTTTGCTGATTTATTGATGATTAAGTGTGGAAAATTTAAAATGATCAGTTCCGGGCTCAATACTCCGACAGCAATTGCCTTTGATAGTGCAGAGCTTTTGCAGACAATATTTGAGATTCTGTTATTAAATAAAATAGCTAAACGAATTCAGAAGCGAAACTGACACAACTTATTTTCAACAATATCTGTTTTCTGCTGATCCAGCCAATGCATAATTGATAATCAGCTTAGCCGATATCTATAAACCATATATTTAGTTTTCCATACGATTGTTACACCAGATTATTTGGTATTATTTCTTCATTATTAGTTTCTATAGATTTAATTAATATTTTCTCGTTAACTTTCATACTAACATTAACTATATCTTTTCTGTTATGATTCCCGACGATATCAATAATTACCTGCAGATAATTTAATTTTAGATTTGATTTTTTTTAAATCATTTCCATTAAACATTCGCATGATGTGCTTTTCCAGTCTGATTGACGAAAATATTGTCGCTTATACAGTTTAATTGCGAACGGATGCACAACAATGAATCAGGGGAAATATGTATAATCAATTACCTGCTCAGACAGAACATAATCTCGATAACTCCGCCATTTACAGCCGACATCTGCCAACAGTCCGACAATTGCAATATTTTCTGGCAGTATGTGAAGAAGGCAATTTTCGCAAAGCTGCCAGCAGACTGGGTATTAGTCAGCCTCCGTTATCAATGCAAATCAAAGAGCTGGAAGAAAAGCTGCAAACTACTTTATTAGTACGTAATACCCGCTATGTCATGCTTACTGAACAGGGAAGACAATTCAGAGACAAAGCCAGAAACTGGCTGGAAGGCTTATCTATGGCCATAACCAATGTTAATAATTATTCGACAGACAGAATAACTGTTGGCATAACTAAAATTCTGGGTTTTAATTTTATTCCGCTATTCAGCGAATTTATTAATAAATTCCAGCCAAACATCGATCTTTTGCAGCAAGACTACTCTTCAAAAGAGCTATTAGCTGAATTTAATAAAAGCAATATTGATCTGGTTATTATTTCAGATTATAAAAAAAATAATGATCAGGCAAATAGTTTATTAGTCTATCAGGAAAAACTGGTACTGGCCTTACCTGAAAACCACCCTGCCTGTTCACGGGATGAAATAGATTTAAATACAGTAACAGACTTACCTCTGTACTGGTGTAAACGGTACCAGAATCCGGGATTGTATGATCAACTGCAAAAAGTCATCAGCAACTTAACTGCTTCTCTGGTTTTACAACCGAAATTACCTAATTTCTTAACCATGCTGATGGAAATTGCCATGGGCAGAGGCATGTTATTACTTCCGGCTTCTATGGCACAGGCACATATCCCGGGAGTGGTATATAAAAAATTAACTACTGAGTATGAACAGCAACTATCAATCGATATACATCTGCTCTGGCATCAGCAGGCTGAAAATACTGTGATACAAACTATTATTGAGTATTTTAAGCACCATAATAAAGTTAATACCCCATTGTGACATGTATATTTCCGGAAGGTTGTGAAATTCAAATCATTGATATATTTTTTATATCAATGATTTTATATTTCTCTTAGCAAGATTAATTATTTACTATCACTATCAGTAATTAACAATTATCTGACCGCAGTCGAATAAAAGCATTATTTGATTAAGCGTTTCAGATATAACTAATCTGAGGATAGAAAATAATGAGCCATTCTTTACCACAACGAAAACTTGGACAAAACATTACCGTATCTGCAATGGGCTATGGAGCAATGGGTCTGAGCGAATTTTATGGTGATATGGATACAGCACATGCCCGCACAATGATGCACAAGGTTATTGATAGCGGTGTTACGCTGATTGACACAGCAGATATGTATGGTCGGGGTGAAAACGAAAAACTGATCGGTTCAGTACTGAAAACTCTGCCTGCTTCAGTACGGGCACAGCTTACTATCGCAACCAAATGCGGTATTGATAGAAACAATACTTCCGGCTATAACCGCAACATTAATAACCACCCTGAATATATTAAACAATGTTGCGATGACTCTCTGGCCAGACTCGGCATTGAGCAGATCGATTTATTTTATATTCATCGTTTAGATCCTAATGCTGCAATTGAAGATACAATGCAGACTCTGGCAGAACTGGTACAGGCAGGGAAAATAGCCCATATCGGTTTATGTGAAGTTTCTGCCCCTGTTTTGCAGCGTGCCCATGCAGTTCATCCGGTTGATGTGGTACAAACAGAATATTCGCTGTGGACACGTCATATAGAAGATGATTCAGTGCTGTCATTACTGAAAGAATTAAATATCGGTCTTGTACCCTACTCACCTCTCGGGCGCGGTTTTCTGACCGGTAAAATCCAGAATAAAAATGAATTGGCTGAAAATGATTTCCGCCGTACCAACCCACGTTTTCAGGATGATAATCTGGAACATAACAAACGTTTGCTTCAGGCATTAGAACCCATGACTGTTAAATATAATTGCACTATGGGTCAAATCGCACTGGCCTGGCTGCTCGCTCAATGGGAACATATTGTACCGATACCGGGAACCAAAAGTGAAAAATACCTGAATGAAAATAATCAGGCTTGCCAGTTAAAACTGGATACAGCAGATATTCAGATATTGAACGATCTGAAAAATCATATCAATATTCAGGGAGAACGCTATACACCGGAAGGCATGAAAGGAATTTTCTGATCAGATAGATAGAATAAGCGTTGCCGTTCATACAGATAACTCCCGCAGCTTGTTAAGCTGCGGGAGTTATCTATTATTCATGGCTGACAATAACTAATGATTTAATTGCCTGACGCTGATCCATAGCCTGATAGGCAGCCTGAATATCGGTTAAATCAAACCGATGGGTAAATACTTTCCCCGGCTGAATTTCTTCATTTAATACAGCTTGCAGTAATAAATTTTTATCATAAGTGGTGACACTGGCAATACCGCCGCGTAATCCGATATTCCGCCAGAAAACATCGCTGGTTTTAATTTCTGTGTCATGCTGTATACCAACACAACCAACAATTGCTCCGGGACGGGCTACTGCAACTGCTGTTTGCAGTGATTGCTGAGTTCCCACACATTCCAATACTGCATCAGCACCAGCCTGCCGGGTAAGCGACAACACTTTTTCTACCGCTTCATCGCCACGCTCAGGCACAATATCAGTTGCTCCGAACTCCTCTGCCAGTTTTGCCCGGTCAGGATGGCGGCTCATTGCAATAATTCGTTCAGCGCCGCGCAGTTTCGCCGCGATGACTCCGCACAGCCCAACCGCTCCATCACCCATCACCACTACCGTATCTCCCGGCTTTACTTCAGCACTGGCAGCAGCATGATAACCGGTAGCCATAACATCGGCCAAGGTAAGTAACGAATTCAAAACAGCATCTGAATAATCCTGCGGATGACCGGGAATTTTCACCAAAGCCCAGTCTGCATTAGTAAAGCGCAGATATTCACCCTGATACCCGCCGTTGCGCTCATCTTCTTTATTCTGACAATTACCATCAAAACCTGCTTTACAGGCTGCACAATGACCACAACCATGTGTAAACGGTACAATAACAAAATCACCATTACGGACATGAGTTACTGCGCTGCCGGTAGCTTCAACAACACCAATAGCTTCATGGCCGACAATTCGTTCCGGCTCACAGGTACTGATTCCGCGATACCACCATAAATCAGAACCGCAAACACAGGCACGAACAATGCGGATAATGGCATCAGTAGGTTTCTGAATAACCGGCTTTTTCATTTCCCGTATAGCTACTTTTCCGGGTTCAACGAATACTGCTACTTTCATAGTTATTTTCCCAGATTACTGTGATTTACCTGTTTCTGACAGCCAAATCACTTTATATAACATAGTGAATCAGTACTATTCAGATTAAGCCGGAAGGAGCCAAAGAATTTTTCCAGCTTTTTCTGTATTGTTTAGCAATAACTCTTTGCTATCATTATTTTTTTCATTAAAAAATATTAAGACAAGATTATTTTACGCTATTTACTGAGTTTTTCATCAAGCAATGCACAGTAGCAACCGGTTTGGTCATAACCTATATTATTTATTCGTTATTTCATAACGTTAGCTATTTTTATACATTTAATGGTGTTCAGTTATTTGATACTGTGATTCCGTTTACTCTTTCAGGCTCTTCTGACAGTAAAGGGGATAAGTCAGTTTGACAGGCATTGTATCTATGCCTGGATTCAAGTGGTTATGTAAACCGGCAAAATAAAATGACAGAATGCTTTTGGTTTAATTATCATTTACCAATGGTACAAATAAAGTCTGTTGCACACAGGTTTCCTGAAAACCTTCAGCAGTTTTGTCGATTACCCATAAAAACTGCACCCCGCCTTCATCCAGAGGTAAAACCATACGCCCGCCAATTGAAAGTTGCTGTAATAAAGGCAAAGGCACCTCTTTCGGCGCAGCTGTCAGTATAATGCCATCAAAAGGTGCTTCCTGCGGCAAACCCAGATAACCATCTCCACAGACCAGCCGTGCATGAGCCAGTAAACGTACTGCACGTAAATTCTGTTTGGCACGCTCATGTAACGGACGCAAACGCTCTATTGAGTAAATTTCACGTAAACCCAGTGCCTGTAAAATAGCTGTCTGATAACCGCAACCGGTACCGATTTCCAGTATCCGCAGATTATTTTGTATTGGCCGTCTGGCAAACAATAACTGCGTCATGACTGCGACCGTATATGGCTGGGAAATAGTTTGCCCTAAACCCAGCGGCAGAGACATATCATCATAAGCATGAGAGCGCAAAGCCTCTTCAACGAATACATGCCGCGGCACAGCAGACATAGCAGACAATACTTCAGCACGGGTAATACCCATTTGTTTCAGCCGCTCTACCATTCGTGCACGCCGGAATTCATATCCGGTCCAGCTTACGCCCTGTCCCACTTCTGTCACCATTGTATGTCGTGTAAAAATGTACTGACTGCACCCATTTGCTGATAATTAGTTAAGTCCAGCGATAATGGCGTAATGGTAATAAAACCTGCTTCGTTATCACTAAAATCGGTTTCCTGCCAGCGAGTATCAGCGGCACCTACGCCACCAATCCAATACAGGGTTTCGCCGCGAGGACTGCTATACGGCACGATACACTGATCATGGTGTCGGCGCCCCAGTTTAGCCACACGATAGCCCTGCACTGATTCTGCTTTTACAGCCGGAATATTAACATTCCATAAAACTGGTTCAGCCGGCGGCTGTACACATACTTTTTCCAGAATAGTCATGACGGCTTTTTCAGCCGTTGCCCAATACTCACCGCTGCGATCATTAATTGAAAATGCCAGTGCGGGTATACCCATCAGAAAGGCTTCAGTAGCCGCAGCCACTGTACCGGAATACAGCACATCATCACCCATATTGGCACCATGATTAATACCGGACAAAACCAAATCAGGTTTAAAGTCAGTCATGGTATGCATAGCTACATGGATACAGTCAGTTGGCGTGCCATTAACATAATAAAAACCGTTTGCGGCTTTTTTAATCGACAGAGGCCGGTTCAGAGTAAATGAATTGCTTACGCCGCTCTGATCACTTTCCGGAGCAACAACTCTTATTTCAGCAAATTTAGATGCTACCTGTGCCAGTAAAGCAATCCCATCTGATAAATAACCGTCATCATTACAAATTAAAATTTTCATAACCATCCCATTTAAAACTTCAAAACCTTTATTCTGCTAACGCTGCTGCTCTTTACACTTTTTATCCGGCCGTGAGCAGCCAATCAGATTAAAGATTAAGCGTGTAAATCTCAGAACAAACTTTTATTTTAAATGAATAAAAAACCATTATTTCCGATAATGACTGATAATTTCATTGATTTACTATCTGCTATATGAAAATATGCTGATATTCACTCTCAAATTTTGTCTGACCTTCAGCAGTCAGAACTGGTGCTGTAGGCTCTGATTATAAGTGTTTACCCATATTCTGACAGCTAATATCTATAACGATTCTGCCATTATCAGCATACTACACCCATTCAAAGAGTTATATGTTCCGATGATTCGCTAAGATAAGCTAATCATCCTAAATAAAAAACGAACCGGAACGATTCGTTTTTTATTGAAACCTGCCTGCGCGAATATCAAACAGCTACTGCCCTGCTTTTACCTGCTGGAACAGGCGCACAGCCAGACGCACAGCATCCTGTGATTTCGGTGATACGATAAAACTCTTATCCAGTACTTCCTGAGTGGGAAATATGCTGGGGTCGCTACTAATTTCACTTCTCATCAGTGCTCGTGCCGGTTTACTGGCTGGTGCAAAAGTCACATAATTACCATTTTTCGCTGCAACTTTAGGTTCGAGTGTGTAATTGATGTATTTCAGAGCATTGGCTACATTCTGGGCATCTTTAGGAATCATAAACGAATCAACCCAGATTCCAACCCCTTCTTTCGGTGCCAGCACCTGTAAATGCACGCCACTTTTAGCATCCTCAGCACGTTTTTTAGCGATGTTTAAATCACCACCGTAACCGGTAGCCACACACAGATCACCGCGAGCCATATCATCAATATAGCCTGATGAGCTAAAACGTTTTACATCATTACGTACGGATTTAATCAGATTGGTTGCAGCACGGATATCATCCGGTTCACTGCTGTTCGGGTCTTTGCCTAAATAATGCAAAGCCAGCGGATACAGCTCTGTAGGGCTGTCAAACAGAGAAATACCGCAATTTTTCAGTTTATGCGTATATTCCGGATTAAATACCAGATCCCAGAGATTATCCGGTAATTTGCCATCAAGTGCTTTCTCTACCATAGCGGTATTGATACCGATAGTATTAATACCCCAGAAATAAGGCACTGCATATTTATTACCCGGATCTACCTTATCCATCATTTTCAACAGATTCGGGTCGATATTATTGTAATAGGACAGCTGGCTTTTATCTACAGGCCGGTAAGCACCGGCTTTAATTTCCCGGCCGACATTGGCAATGGATGGTACAACCAGATCATAGCCGGAACGACCAATCAGAATTTTGGCCTCCAATGTTTCGTTACTATCATAATAATCGTAACGAACCTTGATATTATTTTCTTTTTCAAAACTTTTTACTGTATCGGGATCAACATAGTCAGACCAGTTATAGATATTAAGCTGGTCAGTTGGATTCATGACTCCGTTATTGGAAGCAGCATCTTTATTTGCTGTA
This sequence comes from Snodgrassella sp. ESL0304, assembly GCF_013344995.1. Lineage (NCBI taxonomy): Bacteria > Pseudomonadati > Pseudomonadota > Betaproteobacteria > Neisseriales > Neisseriaceae > Snodgrassella > Snodgrassella sp. ESL0304. Next base: position 99,138 of record NZ_JAAEDR010000011.1, on the reverse strand, counting down.
CCGGCATCCGAGCAGGCAACTATCAGCAAGCTTACGATAGCTGACAATACCAGTAATTTTTTCATACACGATTTCCAATTTGTATGCCCCGTTATAACGGGAGGAAGCAAGTATCTATGACGTGCACCAGCACAGCCACCACTAAACCGACATTAAACTGTGAAATACCGTACCATGCAAGAGCATTTGGCAAATTATTACAGAGTTTATAACCACTCAGAACACAAATAGTAATACATACTCAGAAAATCATCCGAAAAAACCAGAATAAGCCTCCGGCCAGCAGAATGGAAACCGGCAGAGTAAGCACCCATGCCATCACCAGATTACGAATTGTGGATTTTTGCAGGCCACTTTTATTGGCAGCCATCGTACCGGCTATACCGGAAGTCAGTACATGTGTTGTGCTTACTGGCAGACCAAAGCGATCAGCAGCAAAAATCAGCGCGGCCGTTACCAATTCCGCAGAAGCACCCTGTGCATAGGACAAATGGGTTTTGCCGATTTTTTCACCCACTGTTACCACAATCCGTTTCCAGCCAACCAGTGTACCCAGTCCGAGTGCCAGTGCAACCAGTACCTTTACCCAAACCGGAATATACTTAGTGGCATGATCAATTGACGTGTGATATGTCTTTAAACTGTCCATCTGTACCTGATTAAGACTGTATTGATGAACCAGGGCATTTTTTTGCAACAAGGTCATTGATTCAGACACCAGATACATATCGTTGCGGATATTACCTACCTGTTCAGGCGGTAAATTACGCAGACTGTCGCTTTTACTCACATCATGCGCCACAATTTCTACCAACTGTGCCAGTGCGTCCAGTTGTTCCGGCGTACCCTGTTTATTTTCCACTAAAGCCGTTACCTGTGCCCGCACATCTGTACCTTGTTGCAACACGAAGCCCGCTGGCAGCAAATCATGGATGGTTTTCTGTGCAGCCACTGAATGAGCTGAAAATTTTGCCCATTCTTCCTTGGGTACAGTATGGTTAAGAGCATACGCCATGGGCACGGTACCAATCAGAATCAGCATAATCAGACCCATACCCTTTTGTCCGTCATTTGAGCCATGAGCAAAACTTACTGTAGTACAGGTAAAAATCAGCAGCAGACGAATCGGCCAGGGTGGTGGCATATCATTTTCCGGTGCTTTATATAAAGCAGGGATACGCAACAATTTTTTAGACAGAATCAACAGCAAAGCAGCCAGAATAAAACCGAGCAACGGCGAAAATAATAACGATTCACCAACATTAATTACCTGATTCCAGCTTACACCACTGGTTCCCTGATGTGCCGACATCAGCTGATTAGCCACCCCTACACCGATAATTGAACCAATCAGGGTATGCGAGCTGGAAGCCGGTAAACCGAGCCACCATGTGCTCAGATTCCAGATAATGGCTGCTGAGAGCAAAGCAAAAATCATCGCGTAGCCAACATCACTGCCCATATGCAGAATCAGCTCCACCGGCAGTAAAGAAATCACACCATAAGCCACGGCACCGGTAGACAGCATTACCCCGAGAAAATTGAACGTTCCGGACCAGATTACCGCAGTATTAGGTTTAAGCGAACGTGTATAGATAACACTGGCCACTGCATTAGCGGTGTCATGAAAACCATTCACAAACTCAAACGCCAGCGCAATCAGAAGTGCCACTGTTAATAAGGCATATACCAGCAATGAAGAAGTGGGAATTCCCTGCAAATCATGATAAATACAAACGCCAGCATAGGCCAGACCGCCCATTAGTATCAGCAGGAATAAAATTTTACTTACTTTACTGGTTTTACTAGATGCAGACATAATTGCCCCAGACGACGAAGCCGCAGACGAAGCAGACACAGCTTTCTCCCTAATTTTAGGAATTATCCTGACTTATTGTAAAAGACCAACATGACAACTTTGTGACAAACACAATTTTATTGCCAGTGCCGGAATTCTCCTTATGACCCAAATTTGGCTGATATAAGACAATCGGTATACAAACAGCTGCATTTCTGCGCCAGCACAACATTCATATTATTCTTGCCGTACAGTAATCAATTACTGTACATCTATTATTCTGCTGTATCAGTATACAGACAGTAATTAAACTCTGCTATCACTAGCATACATCAAATTAACAATATAGTTATAAATCACCTGATCAAACCAGCCCATAATTAAAAATAATCTGCTTTCTCAGATACTAAAATCTAATAAAATAAATAATTAATATATTATCATTGAAAATTTATCTTCTGGTTGAGCAGAAAAAAGACTTATTCAGCCGCATCGGCTTTAATTACAAAGATTAAAATATAATATACAAACATTGACGTTAACATTTTTATTTTTTTAAAATAACAGCCTGCAAGGCATCATGTGTTAGTTAGCATTAAAAAATTAATAGTACTCAGCATTTTCAAAAACGCACATACCAATCAACTTATCACACACAGACTCATACATTGAGGAGAAATATATGCACCAATGGGTACAAAGTTACTCGGCATTAGGTAACAGCATTTATCTCACATTGCTGGCAGCCCTTTTACCAATTATATTTTTTTTTGCAGCACTCACTGTTTTGCGCATGAAAGGCCACGTTGCCGGAGCCATTACGCTGATTCTGTCGATTATCGTGGCTGTTGCCGCATATAAAATGCCGGTTGCTCTCGCCCTGTCCTCAGCCTTGTATGGTTTCTTTTATGGTCTGTGGCCAATTGCCTGGATTATTATTACCGCTGTTTTTCTCTATAATCTTACGGTTAAAAGCGGGCAGTTTGACATCATTCGCTCATCTATTCTGTCCATTACTAAAGATCAGCGTTTGCAATTGCTGCTGATTGGTTTTTGCTTTGGTTCTTTTCTGGAAGGTGCAGCCGGATTTGGTGCACCTGTTGCCATCAGTGCAGCACTACTCGTAGGTCTTGGTTTCAAACCATTATATGCAGCCGGCCTGTGTCTGATTGCCGATACTGCACCAGTAGCATTCGGCGCACTGGGCATTCCGATTCTGGTTGGCGGACAAGTATCAGGTATTGACCCATTTCATATCGGCCAGCTTGCCGGCCGGCAGTTACCTATGATGTCTGTCGTTATTCCGTTTTATCTGATATTCATCATGGACGGGATGCGCGGTATTCGTCAGACATGGCCTGCTTTACTGGTTTCCGGTGTTTCTTTTGCCGCTACCCAGTTCATCACAGCCAATTTTGTCGGGCCTGAATTGCCGGATGTTACATCTGCCCTGGTTAGTATGGTGTGTCTGGCACTGTTTCTTCGGGTCTGGCAGCCGAAACAGATATTTACGTTCAGCGGCATGCAGCAGCCTGAAAAACAACGCAGTACTTCAGAATACTGCGCCAAACAAATTGCCCTGGCCTGGTCGCCTTTCATTATTCTGACCATTTGTGTTGCGGTCTGGACAATCAAACCGCTGCAAGAATGGTTTAACTCATTCAGCCTGATTAAAATTCAATGGCCGTGGCTTGATAATCTGGTGATTAAAACCGCACCTATCGTAACGGAAAACACCCCTATCGCAGCCGAATTTAAACTTAATCTGTTAGGAGCAGTGGGCACATCCATACTGCTGGCTGCCATTATTTCCATATTGCTATTAAAAATAAAACCACGTCTGGCTGTCGATACATTCAAACATACTCTGTACGACTTACGCTATCCGGTACTGTCTATCGGATTAGTACTGGCTTTTGCATACGTGGTTAATTATTCCGGTCTTTCCTCCACTCTGGCTCTGGCACTGGCTGATACCGGCAAAGCATTTCCGTTTTTCTCACCATTCCTTGGCTGGGTAGGCGTTTTCCTCACCGGTTCAGACACATCTGCCAATGCTCTGTTTGGCGCCCTGCAGGCTAATACTGCTATGCAGGTAGGTATGGATCCTGTACTGGCTGTAGCAGTTAACTCAGTTGGTGGTGTAACCGGTAAAATGATTTCACCGCAGTCTATTGCCATTGCCTGCGCTGCTGTAGGCCTGGCCGGTAAAGAATCAGATCTGTTCCGCTTTACCGTACGTCATAGCCTGCTTTTCTGTGTAATCGCCGGCTTATTTACCGTCGTACAAACTTATCTGTTACCGTGGACACTCATCCTGTTCTGATTTATTTCTAAACCAAAAGCCCGCTCTCCTGAGCGGGCTTTTGGTTTCCGGTAACAGCAATAACCAGGATACTAACCACCGGTTTTGGCCATAATGCGCACAATTTTATCCGGTTTCTCATTGAATTCATGTTTTTCCGGTTTTAAATCCACTGCCTGCTGAATTGCCTGCTCCAGCAGAGCATCAGAACAATTTGCCATTAATAAAGGTTTTAATGCCATACTCTGTTCCTGCCCCAGACACAAATACAATGTCCCATCAACAGACATACGTACCCGGTTACAGGTGGCACAGAAATGCTGGGAACGTGGTGTAATCAATCCTAAAGTAAATCGGCCATCCGCACTTCCCCAGTATTTAGCTGGCCCGCCGCCATAGACACGTTTACTTTCATGCAACTGATACTTCGGGCGCAGATTTTCAATCAGTTCCAGTAAATTAAAATAATCCAGTCCGCGGGCGCTTACACCCATCGGCATTACTTCAATCAGGCGCAGAATAAAGCCATTGGCAATACAGAACGCCACCATATCCTCTATATCACCGGTATTAACCCCCGGCAGCGGCACCATATTAATTTTAATCTGCTCAAAGCCTGCATCGCGTGCCGTCTGAAGACTATTTATTACCTTATCAAAGCTATCCTTACCGGAAATTTCCTGTACACATTCACGCCGCAGTGAATCCAGACTCACATTCAGCCGGTTTAGTCCCGCTTTGCGTAAATCATAAGCAAACCTGTCCAGTTGTGTGCCATTGGTGGTTAACGACAAATCTGAAACCCCGGGCAATGCCGCCAGCCGTGCAACCAGATCGGGCAGATTTTTGCGCAATAGCGGTTCGCCGCCAGTTAAACGGAAACGTGACACGCCCATACGGGCAAATGCGCCGGCAACACGCTCAATCTCAGCAAACGACAGCCAGTTGACCGGTTTTTCAAACTCTGTGAATCCCTGCGGAATACAATAAGTACAGCGCAAATCACATTTATCCGTTACCGAAATTCGTAAATAATCAATACGTCTGTTGAAGCGGTCAATCAGCATGAGATAGGTAAAAGCCTGTTATCAGAAAAAATTTCAGAATAAGGCAAATGATTGGAATGATTAAGAAAAGAACGGCATTTTATCCTAAATTATTACTTAAATCCAATAGCATTGGCAGCAGCTATCTGCCACAAAAAGAAAAAACACGGCATAATAACCGATTATTGGTTTAACTATGTCTTTATCATGATTACGGTTATTTATCTGGCACGATTTGCCGAAGAACTGGGCATGGCACAGGAAGAGCTTGCATGCAGTTTTGATGACAGCGATACCCTGCTCGCCTATCTGCGGCAGCGCGGAATACCGTTCTCCGAGGTACTGGCCGAGGGAAAAGTATATAAAATTGCTGTAAATAATATTATTCAGCATGGCAACACAGCCATTAGAGACGGAGACAGCATCGCACTGCTACCACCAGTAACCGGAGGTTAAAATGCAGACACGCATACAAATACAGACAGAAGACTTCAACCTCAGTCAGGAACTGGCACTGGCTGAAAAAAATGCGCCGGATTGCGGAGCTGTAGTCAGTTTTATTGGTAAAGTGCGCGGCAACGATAACCCGCAGCAACCACTGAGTCATCTGTATCTCACTCATATGCCGGAAGTAACCGAGCATGAAATCAGCAAAATTATCACCCGTGCCGGCGAACGCTGGTCTTTACCCTACGCCTGCGTCATTCATCGTGTGGGTGAATTACCAGTAGGCGCACAAATAGTACTGGTACTTACTGCCAGCGGCCATCGCGAACATGCTTATCAGGCCAATCATTTTATTATGGACTACCTCAAAACCGAAGCACCATTCTGGAAAAAAGAATGTTTTGCCAATGGTCAGCAGCACTGGGTAGAAATGAAACATACAGACCGGCTGCGCACACAGTCATGGGAATAAATACAAAGCTCGGGCTGATTATTCTGGCCGGCGGACTCGGTACCCGTGTAGGTGGTGCCAATAAAGCCCTGCTCACATTAAATGGTCAGCCATTGCTGGAACATATTCTGCATCAGCTTGGTCACTGCAGCGAGCACATTATTATCAGTGCCAACCGGGATATTGCCCGAATAGAAAAATACGGCTATCCCGTATATTCTGATCTGCCGGCCTATAGCGGGATGGGACCACTTGCCGGTATCATCAGTGCTGCACAACATTTACCGGAAACTATTGAATATCTGCAAATAGTACCGTGTGACCTGCCATTACTCAACACCGATATCATTGCCGGTTTGTATCAGAAACTATCCGGCCAGCCTGAACTTGACATTGTTTGCGCCGCAGATTCTTTCACTCTGCACCCTGTCGTTTGTCAGATGCGGCGTCGTCACTTACAGCATATCCGGCAACAGCTTAACAGTACCGGCAAACACAGTGTCCGCTCCGTCATTCTGCCTTACCGGCATGCTATCGTTACCTTTGCTGACAATATTCCGTTTACCAACTATAACAGCAGCGCAATGTTTACCAGTATGCGCAGCGGAGAAACAACCTTATGATGGATTTTTACCAAGGGCAGGAAGCCCTGTTGCAACAGGCAAGCCGCATAGTCGAAACTGAAACCGTACCGCTTAATCAGGCTGCCGGGCGCATTCTCGCCCAAAGCATTATTGCTACTACAGACTCTCCCGCATTCGACAACAGCGCTATGGATGGCTATGCGATATGCGGACTCGATTGCTCTGAATGGCAACTAACCGATACAGCCGCAGCAGGAGATACACGACAGCTAACCCTGCAACACGGTCAGGCTATGCGTATCTACACTGGTGCCGGAATTCCGGTAAATACTGATGCAGTAATTATGCAGGAGAACACCTGCGTTGAAGGACTCACCCTCAGCTGCACCAGCACACCCGTTGCCAATGAAAATATTCGCCGTCAGGGCGAAGAGCTGAAACAAGGGGCAACTTTACTGGAAAAAGGTGCATTACTTAATGCTCAGGCAATCGGACTGGCCGCCTCACAGGGATTCAGTGAACTACAGGTTTACCAAAAACTGCGTGTAAGCGTATTTACCACCGGTGATGAACTGGTAAGCGGCAATAGCCAGTTACAGCAACATCAGATATATGATAGTAATCGCCCCATGTTGCTGGCCTGTCTTCAAACTTACACATTTATTGAAATCATTGACGGCGGTATTCTGCCGGATAATCTCGATATCATCACCGAAACCCTTTCCAAAGCCGCCACCAGCAGCCACAGCATTATTATTTCCGGTGGTGCTTCTGTAGGTGATCGTGATCTGGTTAAACCGGCACTGCAACAATTAGGCAGTATAGAACACTGGAAACTGGCGATAAAACCGGGTAAACCCTTTGGCTGGGGCTGTATCGGTGAATGCCGCGTCATGCTTCTGCCCGGCAATCCGGTAGCCAGCTTTGTTACCTTCAAACTGCTTGGACTACCGGCACTGCAAACAGCCGCCGGGCGTCATATTCTGCAAGCACTACCCGAATGCTATCAGGCCAAAGCTGCTTTCAGCATAACCCCGAACCGGCAAAAACGACGCGAATTCCTGCGCGGAACCTTGCGCTTTACCAATAATGGTCCGGAGGTTATTCCATTAAATAAACAGGGTTCACATATGCTTTCCGGTTGCGTGAATGCACAGGTATTAATCGATATTCCTGCACAAACTGATATTCAGCAAGGACAGTGGCTGACAGTTTATCCGATATAAAAAATAAATTATTTAGCAAAAATAAGGCCGGAAAAAGCAAGAGAGCTTTTTCCGGCTTTCATATAATCAGGATTTTTCTGATTTTATTATCTGATTAGCCAAATAATCTGATAACCCGAGCAGAATTTCAATTTGCTAATGGCCGACTATATTTGGTTTAAATTACTGCTCAATTTGTTTTTATAAATATATTGCGCATCGTGATCAGGTGCTGCTGACAATCAGATTAATCGTATGCAGTAAATCTGCCTTAATTTTATCCAACTCAATGCCCGAGCGTTTTTTACCCGCGACCACCCATACGCCTTCGAGCAAGCTAACAATGATTAATGCGCGTCGCTGTATTTCATCATTATTGAGTAAAGTATTCTGTGATTGGACGAAACAAGCTATTTTTTTTAAATATTCCTGATAAAACAAATCAATAGCATGATGAGCTTCTGTTGTTCGTTCAGACAGTGCCCAGATTTCCCACATTAACTGACAATTGTAAACATCATCAAGCTCTGAGCAAATGATATCTATCAGTACACTCATCGTTTCAGCATCACTTTTTAGCGCAAGATTTATTTTCCGCTCAACCAGTAGCAGCATATTTTCAACCAGCGCGCTAAAAAGTTTTTCCAGCGTAGGAAAATAATATTGCAGATTACTTAACCGTATTCCCATTTCATCTGCCACTATCCGCATACTGAAATTCACCCCACCCCGTGTCGCCAGCAACCGCGCGGCAGTAGTCAGTATTTGTTCTTTTTTTGGAGATAATTTAGCCATCATGATTTTTATAAATAGGTCAATTGACCAAAAATAAATTATTTAGTATATTATTTTAGGTCAATCAACCTAAAATAGAAAGTCTGCATGAACAATCAGCTGTCAGTATTATTAATCGGTGGCTATGGCGTAGTAGGCAAACAAGTAGCGGCACTGTTAAATCAATATTATCCAGATGTACATATTATTATTAGTGGGCGCAATATACATACTGCAACGGCATTTGCCAGTACCTTATCCAAAGCTTCTGCAATACAATTCAATATTAATGCACCACAGCTTCCAGACAATATCCGGCCCCAATTAATCGTAACCCTGGCCAATGATCCCGATAACCGCGTACTGCATTTTGCCATCAAAAATCAGATTGCCTATCTTGATATCACTCGCTGGACGGATAAATTAAAAACAGCGATTACCTATACCCATACATTCGACCAGTTGCATGCTCCCATAGTATTTTCTTCCACATGGATGGCTGGTGTAGCTGCCAGTCTGATACTCCGGCACACACTTAAATTCAAGCAGATAAACAGCATAGATATTAATATTCTCTATTCTATGCAAGATAACGCGGGAATCAATTCTGTAGATTATATGGATAGAATGCTGATTCCTTTTGAAGTCATCACCGAGGGACACACTCAAAGCTGTATGCCATTTTCAGACAGCAGGCTGGTCAGCTTTACAGATAAAAAACGTTTTCGGGTTTATCGCTTTGATACACCTGATCAGTTAACCTTGCCAATGTTGACCCAAGCCAGATCAGTATCCACACGAATTGGTTTTAACAGCAATATAACCAACCGCCTTTTCTATGTATTAATTCATAGCGGCTTCTGGCGTTTAATCTCAACGCAACGTTTTAAAACATTTCGCCAGAAACTGCTATACAATCCGGGTAAAGGTGATGAGCACCGTATTTTAATCAATATCACAGGTACAGATTCGACCAACCGGCCAATTCAATCCATCTTATCCATTACAGATCCTAAAGGTCAGTCTCATCTCACCGCTATTGGTGCATTTAATCAGATACATTCGATATTCACTCAGCAATTATCTAATCGGGTTTACTTCGGCGAAACACTGCCGGATATGAATATTGCAACTAATATACTTAAAAAAGAAGGCGTGAAAATCGATTTCGACTAATATTTATCTGAAGTTTATCGAAGTCTTCAGACAATAAATTCTGAAATATTTTAATTAAACAAAAGATTATGATTTATTAATCAGCACATGAAATGATTAATAAATCATTTCAACTAAGATTTTTTTAACAACTGATTCAGCAGATAGTACGAGCTTATCATAAGCTGATATACACCGGATTACCTACCCTTCTGACCAATTTTCTGCGCCCAAAAAGTATCACACAGTTTTTTCAATTTACTGATAACAGCATGATAGGTTTATTATTATTTTTCCTTTTCTTTAAAGAGTGCCAGCCAATAGACAGGCCAATGCGTTTGATTAAAAAGATTATTAACTAAATAAGCAATTACTACCAATATTACTGACCCGGATAGCACTGGAAACAACAAAAAAGTAAAATCATAATCTATTTTATCTGCTGTTAATAAAATAACTAATGGATTAGCACCGGCTGGTGGATGCACTGCCCGAAAATATTGCATAGCGATAATTGCTATGCCTACAGCCAAAGCAATAATAATGACATCATGACCGAATAGCTTTAAAAACAGTAACCCGCAAAAAGCTGAAATTAAATGTCCCAGAATAACATTTCTTGGCTGCGCAAGTGGTGACTGAGATACAGCAAACAAGATCACACAACTTGCTCCAAATGGCGCCATTATTAAAGTATAGCCGGTGACCTGACTAAACCAGATCAGAAAAAATATAGCCACGAAACCACCGGTCAGACTTTGCAATAATTCACTATTTGTTGGCTTTGGTGGCAGTTTCTCCTTGCCGAAAAAAAATGGTTTCATTATTCTTTATATCCTATAAGATTAGCTTGAGTGTTAGCAATTAGTGCCAGCACCAAAAGTGAACAAATCTGTTCATTTTTATAATAGTACAGATCTGTCCACTTATCAAACACTTTGGATAATAAATGAAAAAAACATACAGATTAATTGCTGATACAGCAGAACAACTCTTTTATCAAAAGGGTTTTGGCAATGTAGGAGTCGATGAAATAAGAGACCAGTCAGGTTGCTCTAAAACAACGCTATATAAACATTTTGGCAACAAAGACAATTTAATCTTTGAAGTTTTAAAACTAAGAGACTTGCGATTTAAACAAGAACTTACCGAAGCAATAGCTGATCTTGACCAGCAACAGTCCATTATTCAGATACTTAAATGGCATTTAGACTGGTATAATCAAGACAATTTTAATGGCTGCTTATTTGTCAGAGCAAGAGAAGAAATCCATAACGACAATGCAATAAAAGAGCTGGTTATGGAGCATAAAGAATTTATTCGAAATTTAATCCGCGATAAACTCCGGCAAAACCCACAAAATGAGGCAATAACCAATCAATTAATGGTTATATTAGAAGGTCTGAGTAATATCAGTCTTATTTATAAAGATAATAAATTACTTTACGATGAAATAATAAAAAATAGTTTTAATTGGGTATCAGAAATACTTCTTTAATTATTTATCAAGCCTGTTTTTTAAAAAAATTTTATTCCAATAGCTGATTAGAGTAAGAATAATTCCCCCTATAATAATAAAAAAACCTTCAAAAAAGCCATAAGGGCTGGGAATCTCATGAAGAACTTTTGCATATGTCGCGGGTAAATTTATATTTGGATTAGCCGGGTCAAAAATGATTTCTTCTGAAAAAAATTCAGCTGAGTTCAGGCCTCCTGCAGGAAAATAGCGCAGTCCGGTTTTGGTAAAACCAAAACCTTCACTAAAAACACGCAAATCATCATTAATATAGGTTTTATCTGCTATCCGGAAATAATAGCGAAAATGATAAATTGGTGTACTGATGGATTTAGCGGATATATTTTCCGAATGGTTATATATCATTCTCCCCTGTGTAGTACATTGATTTGGTGCACAATTTAATGATAAAAGATATTTAGCTTTATTTTGCAAAGGAAGATAATAGTGCTGGTGATTGCTTTTACTTTCAGCTAAACAGATTATCCCCAATACGATAATTAAAGGACCAATTACTCTGGAAAAAAACTTCTCCGCTTTTTTCATCTTTATTATCCATCTGTTAGATCAGATTTTCTTATTTAAGCTGCTTGACTCCCTATCATTTATTCAAGCCAAACAGCTTTAGCTTAATTTAATGTCTGGGTATTTTTCCCATCAGTAAAAACGGATTAGCTCCGCCACGCTGCCACCCCTCTTCATTCAACAGTATATCCAGAGCTAAAGAGGCCAAATCATCAGCAATCGGATCAGCATATTGTTGTTTGGCCAGGCGATAACGTTTACGGTAAGCATGGCAGCTGGGACAGCATTCCGCCTCTGCACCGGACAATACCCCTTCTTTCACCTGTTCAATCAGGTGTACGCCCAGATCACGGCTATTATCACAAAAACTACAGCGTGCCCGTACACTGTGCCAGCGACTATTGCATACACCACAACACAAATAGCGCAGCCCTTCAAGTTCACCCAGACCGACTATTACTGAACCCACAGCATCAGTACCACAGCAGGGGCAAAAACCCGGTTCAGACAAAGGTTTTACCGTTGTAGCCGCCAGATTTAACGCTGCATGAGTATAAACAATTTGCACCACTGCATTTACCCAGACCTGATAATCCTGCTGAGCTATTCCGAGCTGCTGATTAAATGCATGCTGGCATAACTGGTTGCGGCTTTCACTGTCGAGCTGCAATAACTCTTTCCATACTTGCTGAGCAGTTGGTGACAAATCTGCTTGCAATAAAGCATGTAAATCGGTAAATAGACGCTCTATCAGGCCTCTATTGGCACTTAGTAATGCCAGAGTAAGCGGAACTTCATCTTTATCAGTCTCAGGAATTACCCAGGCTTCCTGTGCATATTGCTCCAGTAAATTTTGCTGAGCATTATTGATAACAGCCAGTAGCTGTAAGTATGATTGCCAGTCACTATTATCTTCTGCAGCCAATTCATTCAGCCGCAATGCGCGCCGGCTGAAAATATCAACAGGAGGCTGCTGCCAGAACGGGATGTGAAAAAATTCCTGTGCTTGTATGGTTTCTGGTGTTACTTGTGTTTTCATGTATCAACGCGGTTATATAACGGTATTACTTGTTCAGGTAATGGTACCGTTATCATTATCAACAAATTAAATAACCAAGTTTAACCAAAAATAGGTATTCTGTCTGGATTTACTGTCTATGATTTTCTATATGCCATCAATAGAGAAAGATAATGTCTCTTATCAATTTGTTTTTCAAAATGTGATAAATCGGATAACAAAAAAGGTTCAGAAATTTCTGAACCTTTTTATTACTGAAAACTAATTATTTAATACCAAGTGATTTCTCATATTCCCGCGCTTTTTCATCATCAAAATCATGTTCCCAGCGCGAAATAACCAATGAAGCCAGAGCATTACCGATTACATTAACTACAGTACGTCCCATATCCAGAATACGGTCGATACCCAGAATAAAGCCCAGACCTTCTAACGGAATGGATGTTGTAGCCAGCGTGGCAGACAGTACCAGAAACGATACACCCGGTACACCGGCAATACCTTTAGAAGCCACCATCAGCGTAATCACAATCATTACCTGATCACTAACCGACAGAGAAATACCGTATAACTGCGCCAGAAAGATAACTGCAATACTCTGATACAGCGTAGAACCATCCAGATTAAATGAATATCCGGTAGGAATCACAAAGCTGGTAATAGATTTCGGCGCGCCATATGCTTCCATTTTCTCAATCATTTTTGGCAGCGCAGTTTCTGAGCTGGAGGTTGAGAAAGCCACTATCAGCTCATCTTTCAGAATTTTGATAATAGTGAAAATGTTAAAGCGGCAGAAATAGGCCACGCCACCCAGAATCACCAGAGTAAATACTATCATCGCCAGATAAACTATTAAAATCAGTTTCATCAGCGGAATCAGCGAACCGAAACCGAATTTACTGATGGTAACAGTCATCAGACCAAATACCCCGATAGGTGCGTAACGCATAATCATATTGGTGATTTTGAACATTACGTCTGAAATCACTTTCAGAAAATCTGAAAAGAACAGGCGCTGATTATCAGGTAGCTTAGTTAAGCCCAGACCAAAAAACACACAGAAAAAGATTACCGGCAGAATTTCACCGCTGCTAAGCGAATCAAATATATTATGCGGAATCATGTCCAGAATCATTATAACCAGACCATGAGGCTTCTCGGCCAGTGCTTCACTTTTTTGTACGTACTGACTGACATTGCTGTGGTGCAGATTGGAAATATCAATGCCGCTACCCGGGTGAAACAGATTACCGAAAAGTAAACCCACACCAATGGCGATAGTAGTGATAATTTCAAAATACAGAATGGTTTTACCGCCCAGTCGACCCAGACTTTTGGAGTTACCCAGTCCGGCAATACCCAATGTCAGCGTACTGAGAATGATGGGCAGCACAATCATTTTAATCAGGCGGATAAAAATATCCCCCATCGGTTGTAATACATTGATTACCCACGACTGATAGGTTTTGTAGTAGGGATGAGAAGGATCTGAAAAAGTATGCAGATATAATCCCAGTGCTACCCCCATAATCAGTGCGATTAAAATTTGCCAGGCCAAATTACGGCTATATCGTTTGATAATCGATAACATAGTCGTCCTTACTGTAAGTGGTAATATAGTTCTTATTCAATCTAAAAAGCGAAACAAAAACAATAGAGTATATTCTATTATTTTTTGTTTTAAACATGCGTTAAGGATGAAAAAATTGAGGATGGGTATAAATTACTTGGCGATTATGACGCGCAAAACCCACCAGCGTGATATTAGCCTTGTGAGCCAAATCAATGGCATAGGTGGTGGGCGCAGATACGGCCACGATACACCCGATACCGGTTATTGCTGATTTCATTACCATTTCAAAACTAGCGCGACTGGACAATACCACAAAACCATGCTTCCAATCCACTTTTGCATGTAATCCCCAGCCAATAAGCTTGTCTAAAGCATTGTGCCGGCCGATATCTTCACGGACGGTTACAATCTTACCTGCCTTGTCAGCCCACGCCACGCCGTGAACTGAACCAGTTTGCGCCCGCAGTTGCTGATGATGGTTAAAATCGGTCAAAGCACGCCCGATTATGCTAAATTCTACATGCCAATCGCGTAAAACCGGTTCTAATTCTGGCTGAACAGCAGCCAGACTGTCAATACCGCACAGTCCGCAACCAGTGCGTCCGCTCATCTGGCGACGGCGACTTTTCAAACGTGCAAATGCTGCGCTGGCCAGCTCAATCTCAGCCACAATTCCATGCAGATGTTCAGTAATTTCAATCGCATAAATTTGCTCTGCATTTTCAATGATGCCTTCACTCAGGCTGAAACCCAATGCCAGTTCGGCAATATTAGCGGGCGTAGCCATTAATACGACATGGGAGATACCGTTATAAACAAGTGCTACTGGGATTTCGGCACTGATATTATCACTGGTACTACTGCATTCTCCAGCCTGTGCCACCCAGACAGTGCGATTTTGGGCGGGGGTGTAATTCATGAGGTTTCTGTATTTATGAACCGGTAACAGCCGGAAAAGACTTGTACCGACATATTAACCGAATCACGCAAGAAGATAAAATTTTACTGTCTGTATGACAATACGCCATACAGACAGCACTACAGATGATGATTATTTAAATTATTCAGTTGTCTGTGAAGTGGAATTTTGCTGCGCTTTGGCTTCTTTTTTTGCCATCATTTCGCGGTACCAGCGTGGATGGTGCTTTTTCGCCCATTCCTGACTAACCACTCCTTCCACCATCGCCGGAATTGTGCCTTTAATCCACAATGCGGCATATACATGAATAATAATACCGACAATCAGCAGGATAGCAGAGGCAGAATGCACTAGCAAAGCGATACGTACCACCCAAATTGGAAAATATCCGGAAAAAAACTGCCGCCAGGCAATCAGCCCGCTGATAAGCAGCAGTGCCATACTGATGGACATCAGCCAGAACATACATTTTTGTCCAGCATTATATTTGCCAGTATCACCAATTTCTCTTCCCAGCAGAATATGCTTAATTCCCAGTAACCATTTAATATCATCCCGCTCAAAAAAATTATATTTTACATAGCGGAAAAACTGGATAAAAAAGCCCAGAAACATCACCACTCCGATGAACGGATGCAGGATGCGTGCCAATTGCGGAGAACCGAAAACTTCAGTGAGCCAGAAAAAAGACGGATAGAAAAAACCCAGACCGGAAACAGCCAGCAGCACAAAGCAGCCGGCTACTACCCAGTGATTAAACCGCTCGGATTTTTTATATCGCTGAATTAATAATCTTTTCATTATGCGTCCCCTTTATCTTTGAGGATTTCGCCTTCACGATTCAGAACCTGTTCTTTATCATCGTCAGGGCGATTCGGACCAATGGTAATGTAGTGCAGCCAGCCGGCAAAAGCAGCGGTAGCAATACCGAATGCTGCTATCGGTTTGAGCATACTCTTCCATAATTTAACGGTGGTACTGATACGCGGATTGTCCGGCAGACCATGGTACAGGCTGGGTTTATCCGCATGATGCAGTACATACATAACATGGGTACCACCCACACCCTGCGGGTCGTAGAGCCCTGCCTGCTCGAAACCGCGCTGTTTTAAGTCTTTTATACGCTCCCCGGCCAAAGACTTCATGTCTTCCTTGCTGCCGAAATGAATAGCACCGGTAGGGCAAGTTTTCACACAGGCCGGTTCCTGCCCGACGGCAACACGATCGGAACACAGAGTACACTTGTAAGCGCGGTTATCTTTTTTCGAAATACGCGGAATATTAAACGGGCAGCCGGAAATACAGTAACCGCAACCAATACAGTTTTCCTGATGGAAATCGACGATACCATTTTCATACTGAATGATTGCACCCGGTGACGGACAGGCTTTCAGACAGCCCGGGTCGGAACAGTGCATACAGCCGTCTTTACGAATCAGCCACTCCAGCTTGCCGTATTGCTCGGTTTCAGAAAACCGCATTACCGTCCAGCTATCGGCACTCAGGTCAATCGGGTTATCGTATACACCATGATTGGTGCCAACTTCATCGCGAATGTCGTTCCATTCCGAACATGCTGCCTGACAGGCTTTGCAGCCTATACATGTCGAAACATCAATCAGTTTGGCAATTTCAATGGGTTTTCTTGCCTGTGGTAGCGGCGTGAGCTGATTTGTAGCCGAACGACGTTTTATATCCAAAGATTGTAAAGCCATGACTTATTCCCCTCACGCTTTTTCGATATTGCATAAAAAGGTTTTGTATTCTGGTGTCTGTGTATTGCAGTCACCAACAAATGGTGTGAGTGTGTTAATGAGAAACTGTTTTTTCTCACCAACATTCACCCAGCCACCATGCAGGGGAATACCTATCTGATGGACGGTCTGCCCATTAATTTCCAACGGACGCAGGCGTTTGGTTACCACGGCTTTGGCCTCTACCCAGCCGCGCTTAGTACTGATTTTAACTGTATCGCCTTTAGCAATATTCTTTTGTGCTGCCAGCTCTTCGCTGATTTCAACAAACTGTTCGGGCTGAGCAATCATCAGCAATTTCACGGATTTCGTCCAGAACTGAAAATGCTCTGTCAGACGATATGTAGTGCCGACACAAGGAAACTCATCTTTATTGCCGATACGACCTTTAACGCTGTCAAATAAGCGCACTGCGGGTGTATTCAGTACTTTAGGATAAAGCAGGTTTTTGCCAACCGGTGATTCAGTAGGCTCATAGAATGTTGGAAACGGGCCATCTACCAGTTTTTTGGTACAGAACAGACGACCAACACCCTCCTCATTCATGATAAACGGATTCATATTAGTGTCAGGTGCCTGATCTGCCTTGTAGTCAGCCACATCCGCCCCAATCCATTTGCTGCCGTCCCAGTGAATTAATATTCTGTCAGGATCCCAGGCTTTGCCGGACGGATCGCAGGAAGCGCGGTTATACAGAATACGGCGGTTTGCCGGCCAGGCCCACGCCCAGCCCGGGGTATTACCCAGTCCGGCATTGCTGTTATCACGCCGTGCCATCTGGTTGCCGTTTTTAGTCCAGGAACCGGCAAAAATCCAGCAGGCGCAGGCTGTTGTGCCGTCATCGCGTAACTGAGCAAAGCTATCCAGTTGCCCGCCTTTAGGCACGATAATATTACCCTGCTCGTCTTTAATATCTGTGAGTGCCCAGCCATTGGATTCCTGTGCCATTTCTTCCGGTGCCGGTGAATGCGGTACCTTATACGGCCAGCTCAGGTTCAGAATCGGTTCAGGTACTTTACCGCCCTCTTTCTCATACAGAGCTTTAATACGTAAATGCAAATCAGCCAGAATCTCAAGATCGGCTCTGGCTTCTTCCGGAGCTTCGGCTCCGGCATAATGCCATTGCAGCCAGCGTGAAGAATTGACAATCGAACCATTTTCTTCTGCAAAACAAGGGACAGGCAGACGGAACACTGTCGTCATGATAGAGCGGGAATCTACGTCATGCGCATCACCATGATTTTCCCAGAAGGTAGCCGTTTCGGTATTAAGCGGATCCATTACTACCATCCACTTGAGGCGGGAAAATGCTTCGATGATATGGTTGGAATCTGGAAAGGAACCCATGGCATTGAAACCTTGTACCAGTAATCCGTGCATCTGACCCTGATACATCATTTCGGTCATTTGCAGCACATCATACATTTTGTCCCACTTCGGCAGCCAGTCATAGCCCCAGTCATTTTCTTTGGTAGCCTTATCACCAAAGAACCATTTGAGCAGGCTTACCATAAATTTGGGCGTATTGCTCCAGTAATTAAGCTGTCCCGGACGCATGGCTGCTGGTGTCTGAACTTTCAGATAATCAGCAAAAGTCGGATTTTTCTTTTCGTTAGGCAGGCTCAGATAGCCCGGAAGACTGGTAGACAGCAAACCAAGATCAGACAAGCCCTGAATATTGGAATGGCCGCGTAAAGCATTCACACCCCCACCGGGCATACCGATATTACCCAGAATCAGCTGAATCATGGCCATGGTACGGATATTCTGCGAACCATAAGTATGCTGAGTCCAGCCCAGTGCATACAGAATTGTACCGGCTTTGTTTTTTGCCGAGGTTGCCCCCAGAGCTTCACACACCAGCAGAAAATCTTTAATCGGGGTACCGGTAATTTTGTGCATCATTTCCAGTGTGTACTGGGCATAATGTTTTTTCATTATCTGCCAGACGCAACGCGGATTTTCCAGAGTCGGATCTGCTTTAGCATAACCGTTTTCATCCAGCTCGTATGTCCAGCTGGCATTATTATAGACAGCCCCGCCTTTGGCTCCTTTCGGAGCCGCTTCCGGTGCCGTGCTGCCGTCTTCAGTCGTGTAATCGGCATGTCCGGAAAACAGACCTTCATGAAAACCATAACCATCAGCTACGATAAAAGCAGCATTGGTATAGTTTTTAACATAATCCCATTGTACTTTATCATTTTTAATCAGCCAGTTGATTACCGCTCCGAGGAAAGCTATGTCGGTACCGGAACGAATCGGCAAGTAATGATCGGCTACAGAGGCAGTACGGTTAAAACGCGGGTCGCAAACAATCAGTTTGGTGCCTTTTTGTTTTTTGGCTTCGATAACCCATTTAAACCCTACCGGATGTGCTTCAGCGGCATTACCACCCATAACCAGAATGAAATCGGCGTTCTGAATATCGGTCCAGGTATTGGTCATGGCTCCACGACCAAACGTAGCAGCAAGTGCAGATACCGTCGGACCATGACAAACCCTGGCCTGTGAATCTGTCCCGACCAGCCCGAGCGAACGCATGAATTTCTGGGTCAGGATACCGGTTTCATTGGAGCTGGCAGAAGCACACAGCATACCCACACTTTCCAGCCGGTTAACCGTAACACCATCAGCATTTTTTTCAATAATATTGGCATCACGTTCTTCTTTAATCAGGCAGGCAATACGATCCAGTGCCTCATCCCAGCTGATGTCTTTCCACTCTGTGCTTCCGGCTTCACGAACCTGCGGATGCAATACACGGTTCGGGCTGTTAACAAAGTCAATCAGTGAGGCGCCTTTAGGACATAAGCTGCCGCGACTGACCGGATGATCGGGATCACCTTCTATGTGAAAAATTTTCTTTTTGGCGTTTTTGGCACCGTCACCCAGACTATACAACAACGTACCACAACCAACTGAGCAATATGTGCAGTTATTACGTGTTTCTGTAGCCCTCAACAGCTTGTACTGGCGGACTTCAGCAAAGGCTGTGGCAGGAGCCATGCCCATCACTGCCAGTCCTGTCGCGCCGGCACCTGCTGCGGTAACCTTGAAAAACTGGCGTCTTGTCAGGTTCATGTGTGTATGTTCCTAATAAAATTTTTATTATTTATTTGCAGGAAATCCATCCCCGCACTGCTTACTAATTATGCTAGAAAATTAATTTATACTAACATTTAATCCTATTATAATACCTTATTTAAACTATTATAAAATTTTATCAGTATTTTCTACTTTAAATAAATAATTACAATTTCATTTAAATTCCGAATTTAATTAGTATAAAGGTTAAAATACAAGTTATTACATTAGCAATAAATAGAAATAATTTATTCAATAAATTATTTCTATTAATCATGAATATTTTGCATACAAATTGATTTATAAATTATTTATTTGCTATGACATATATGTTGTATCGAACATCTCTATGACTATCTATCGCTATATACATAGGTATATTTCGCAATAATTTTCCTTTATAATCGGCATTGCCCGACCCTGCGCCAGATAATAATTTATTTCAAATAAGGATAAAATATGCGCTTTAACCACATTCGTCTGACTACTATTGTTACTGCAATCAGCCTGAGTGTAATGAGCACTGCTTCACTTGCCGCCAATATCACAGTTTCAGCGGCTGCCAGTCTGACCAATGCATTTAATGACATTGCCAAAGCATATCAGCAGCAATATCCTCAGGATAAAGTACTGCTTAATTTCGGAGCTTCAGGCTCTCTGCTTCAGCAGATGCAAAACGGTGCACCTGTAGATGTATTTGCTTCTGCTGATCAGCAAACTATGGATCAGGCTCAGACTAAGAATCTTGTGCGGGCACAGGACAGAATTAATTTTGTAAATAACAGTCTGGTACTGATTATTCCGAAAAAAAGCAGTCTGAATGTACGCGGACTGAAAGATCTGCAGCAACCAGGTATTAAACATATTGCACTGGGCAACCCTGCTTTTACACCGGCCGGACGTTATGCTCAGGCAGCAATGGAGCAGGCAAAAGTATGGAGTACGGTAAAGCCTAAAATTGTGAATGTGAATAATGTCCGTCAGGCTCTGGATTACGTCGCTAATCAGTCAGCAGAAGCCGGTTTCGTATTTGGCACAGATGCGGCCATTATGCCGGATAAAGTTAGTGTAGCTGCAACTATCCCGACCAGTAAGCCAATCAGCTATCCGATTGCTAAGACGGTAGCCAGTAAAGAACCAGTGGCTACCAGCCGCTTTATTAATTTTATCCAGTCGCCAAAAGGTCAGAAGATTCTTAAGCGTTACGGTTTTCAAAGCGCACGCTGAGTATTTTTCCACCGGCAGTTATCCTTCCGCGAATCTGTCTGAATTTTTTATTTCAAGGAGTAGATAATGGCTGCGGCCTGGATTGCTCTTGCCCTGTCGCTTAAAATCGCCCTGTGGGCAACTGCTATTAATCTGGTTTTTGGGGTCGGTATAGGTTATGTACTTGCCCGTAAAACTGTTTGGGGAAAGGAACTGATTGATACCATTCTCACTTTGCCAATGGTAATGCCGCCAACGGTACTGGGATATTACTTACTGGTACTGATTGGAAAAAATGGCTTTATTGGTCAATGGCTGGAACATTATCTGGGTATTAATCTGATTTTCACCTGGCAGGGTGCTGTTGTAGCAGCAACAATCGTATCGTTTCCTCTGGTATTTAAACCGGCACGTGCTGCATTTGAAAGCCTGGATTCCCAGCTGGAGCAGGCAGCGCGTGTTCTGGGTATCAGTAATGCCGGAGTATTTCTGCGCATTACTCTGCCGCTGGCCTGGAGAGGTATTCTGGCCGGCGTATTACTGGCATTTGCACGCAGTATGGGTGAATTCGGTGCTACGCTGATGGTGGCAGGCAGCATTCCGGGGCAGACACAAACTCTGTCGATTGCCGTATATGAAGCAGTACAGGCCGGAGATGACTATCTGGCCAATACTCTGGTCTTGATTATATCTGTGGTCTGTATTCTGATATTACTGCTTACCGGCAAACTTTTATCCGGCAAAGTACCTATGACCAATCTTAAATAATCCGATACCTGAATCAAACAATATGGTTTTCCGATATTGCTTTGCCTGTTTTTAATCCGGCCAATGGTTTTTATGTTAGATTTTAATTTTCAGAAAACCCTTCAGCGTAATGACGGAAGTCATTTTACTCTGGATATCCGCCTGTGCTGTCAGTCACAGCGTACAGTTATTATGGGAGCCTCAGGCAGCGGTAAAAGTCTGATGCTAAAGGCTGTTGCCGGGCTGCTGACTCCTGAACAGGGTCATATTAATGTGAATGGTGTTACTCTGTTTCAGGCACAGCAGCATATTAATCTCAGCCCGCAACAACGTAAACTGGCCTTTGTGTTTCAGGATTATGCCCTCTTTCCTCATTTAAATGTCCGGCAGAATATTGCCTGCGGTATTTGTCATGGTTTATTCAATCCGAAAAAACGCAGCCGGTATACAGAAGTTGAACACTGGCTGAATGCTATGCAGCTCAATTCGGTAGCAGAACAATATCCGGCTCATCTGTCCGGCGGGCAGCGCCAGCGTGTGGCTCTGGCTCGTGCTTTGATTGCTCAGCCGCGGGCTATTCTGCTGGATGAACCATTTTCTGCACTGGATACTCAGCTACGGGCTCAAATGCGTTCTGAGTTATCTGCCTGGCAGCAGAAATTAAACTTACCCATGCTACTGATAACTCACGATCCGGAAGATGCAGCTGCTTTTGACGCTCAAATCTGGCATATGGATAATGGATGTCTGTACTCAGCTCCCCGTAACAATCGCAATGAATGAATTTAATCTTAACAGTGAACTGATTCCCACTATTAACGGCCAGCGAATTGGCAACAGCAAACGGATTACATTACTGGAAAATATCCGACGTTTCGGCTCAATTACTCAGGCGGCTAAAGCGGTACCTATGAGTTATAAAGCAGCATGGGATGCCATAGATGCAATGAATAATCTGGCGCCAGAACCTTTAGTCTTACGGCAAACCGGTGGTCAGGGCGGCGGGAACAGTGTATTAACAGCTTTTGGTGAAGCTTTTTTAAATTATTATCACACTATGCAGCAACGTCATCAGCAACTCATCCGGCAACTGGAAGCTAACGCTGACAATAGTCATCATAGTTTATGGCAAAAAATGAATCTGGATTTAAGTGCTGATAACCAACTCGCCGGAAGAATCAGCCAAATCATTGAAGGAGCTGTAAATAATGAGGTTCATCTGCAACTGAGCAACGGACAGGAACTGGTAGCCATTCTTACCAGACACAGTTGTGAACAGATGGAACTGGCTGTCGGCGTTGATGCACTGGCTCTCATTCAGGCATCAGCCATTATGCTTGCGCGTCCCGATCCGAATTTACAAATATCCGCTCGTAACCAGCTAACAGGCCAAATACGCCAAATAGATACTGGTGCTGTAAACAGTGTGATTACTGTGGATTTAGGCGCAGCTGTCAGCCTGACCGCCAGTATTACCTGTCATAGTGCACAAACTATGCAATTGAAAAATGAAGATAAAATCATGCTGTTAATCAAGGCTCCGAACATTATTATCGGACGTTTGCGCTGAATGTGCATTCATCAGACAAACTGAAGCCAGAATAACCCTGTCATGCAATTTTAGATTATTCCGGCTTATGCATACGTGCGATAGTCAAACTACCTGCGGCCATGCACATTCCCTCTTTGTCAATCTGTCCTTTTAAGCCGCAGATATATTATAGACCTTATATATTTGTATTTTAATATTATTAAATAAATTTAATTCAAAAAAACTATTTATGGCGTTTTATCCCGAAATATTAATAATTAATTCCACATCTTTTGTAATTATGGGCTAATTTACTGAAAATGCTGCACACTGATAACTTAATTGAATATTAAACCGTTGCAGTACTTTGAAAATTAACCCATATAAATACTTAGTTTTTCAAAACTAACGCAGAATAACTTCATCAGCCAGTTCATTAGTACCGGCACGCGTACGCGGAAAATACTGTACAAGTAATTCCGTCAGCTCATCCAGTCCGGCAGTTAAACCATCCATATATCGTTGATGCTGAAATGCCTGAGTAATGCGATTACATATCTGCTGCCAATGCAGCATACTGACACAGGTATTAATACCCCGGTCTGCAATAATTTCTACTGCGCGATCAGCAAAAAGTACATAAACCAAAATACCACTTTTTTCAGCAGTATCCCATATACCCAGATTTCCGAACCAATACTGTGCACGCTGGCGTGCCGTAGTGTGATGACACAAATTCGCTGTATCAAGACTGGATTCAATCACAAACCGTAGCTGTCCGGTATGACGTTGCTCGGATAATGTAATTTGTTCAGTTAGCTGTTGCAATGCAAGAGCAGGAAAATATTTACTTACTCGTTGGCGCGGATTTACCCAGTGGCGCCAGATACGTGGTAATAATTGCATATTGAGTTTATTTAAGCTCGTATATTCTGCTTTTTCCTGTATATCTGATTTCATAGTTAGCACCGCAGATTTATTAAAAAGTATATATTGAGTTACTTAATTAATTCCAGAATAATCAGCATTCTACTTACACTACCATAAATTTTCTTAATAAGAAAATGCTGCTGTTACCAGGCTGATAACAAAAACAATATATATCATATAAAAACAGAAAACCGGAAAGTCAGATGTAACGGATATTATTGCTGGCGACATTAGTTAGCATATATTTTGATGATAACGATACTAATTGATCTAGCAGGGAAAATTAGCCTGTAAAGTAAAAATCCAGATATTGCCAGAGAGCAAAAATGATTTCTAACATAAAAACCAACCTATTATCAGAGCTGGCTCTGACAAATTCTCTGATTGGAAAATCACAAAATTCTAAGGGTTATATATTTTGAAATAAATATAGATTCTATAATCCCTTATCTATTATCTAAACAAATCCGCGTAACTGTTTCACATAAGCATAGGCTGCCTGTATACGCTGAGCATGTTCAGTTGCCTGCTGCATCTTAGTTTCCGATAGATTTTGCTTAATGAGTTTATCCGGATGATATTTATTCATCAGGCGGCGATATGCCTGTTTAATTTCCTGCGGGCTCGCTTTTGCTGATATACCCAGTACCCGATAAGGATCACTACCAAACGGTTCTTCAGGCTGTTGTTGCTGATTATAGTGTTGCTGTTGCTGGTATTGCTGCTGATATTGCTTCTGCTGTTGCTGATATTGTTGCTGATATTGTTGCCGGCGTTGCTCTGAACGCGCACGCTGACGCTGCTGTTTCCATTGCTCGTTGGTCTGCCAGTAATGCCGGTATTCATTTTCCTGATGAATAGTCTGGCTGGCAAAAATAAGCA
The DNA here is from genome assembly GCF_013344995.1 of Snodgrassella sp. ESL0304. Taxonomy (NCBI): domain Bacteria; kingdom Pseudomonadati; phylum Pseudomonadota; class Betaproteobacteria; order Neisseriales; family Neisseriaceae; genus Snodgrassella; species Snodgrassella sp. ESL0304. The sequence continues at coordinate 73,688 of NZ_JAAEDR010000011.1, read as the reverse complement.
TTTGTGCATAAGGAATACGAAATTCATCCGCTATGATATTCAGAATGCGCCGTTCATTATTATGCAGCCGTCCGTCAATCAGCGCTAATTCCAGCATATTTTTACAAAACAGCATTAAACCGCGCTTGTCATCACAATAAGCTCGGTATAGTTGTTTAAGTCTGGTCCTGAGCGGATAATTTTTTGTCTGCCCCATATTAAAAGCATAACGCGACAAAACTTCAGTTTCTGCATCCAGCTGCATTTTTTTAATCATGTCATAGACACGCGACCGGTCTTCATCAGAAACATATCCTTTGGCTGCACATATCTGACCGGCCACTTCAAACATAACAACAATATAAAGATTATTGTCGGCAGCAATAGATGCTTCAGTACCATCATCTACAATCTGCACAGCCCGAAGATAAAACATAATCAGTATGATTAGTACAATATCAATCAGCACTCCGAACACGCTATAACGCATGACTAAAAAGTACATCAGCAGAAAACAGATACCATAACCGACTTTAGACATGTATGCCCACCAGAAACGAAATGCTAAATAATCATAATCATATAAATAAATAACTATACATTATTTTACGTAAAATTTACAAATTATCAGTATTTAACGGGGAATTCAATGATGACTGCCAGTATTACCAGCTACCGGAGGCTCCGCCACCACCATAGCCGCCTCCTCCTCCGCTAAACCCTCCGCCTCCTGAACCACCGCCAAAACCGCCCCTACCACCGCCAGAGCCGCCAATAAAAATATTACCGGCAAAAATGAGCGCTATTATGAATGCCAGAATTGCACCAATAATCGCTGCAAACAGGCTCCAGCCCGAATACCAGCCAAAACTTAATACCAGAAATCCGACAATTGCACTGCCCAGCGTATTACCAAATATATTTTTCAAAAATGAACCGGCTATAAATATCAGTAACAGAATTCCAAAAATTGTTGAGCCTGAATCATCAGATTCCTGATGTGCAGATTGCTGTGCCGGTAATTTTTCACCGTTAATCAGCTTCTCCAGCTGATTTACAGCCTCACGTACACCGCCGTCTGCATTATTTGCCTGTAACTGCGGACGAAGCACATCATCCAGAATTCTTTTAGCATAAACATCAGGAATAGCCCCTTCCAGTCCGCGACCGGGTGCCAGAAACGTTTTATGCTCATCGCGCACCAGCAACAACAGTACACCATCATCAATTCCTTTACGTCCTGGTTTCCAGCTATCCATAACACGTGTAGCATAGTCAAAAGGTGTTTCCGGTGCGATAGCCGGAACTGTCAATACTATAATCTGGCTGCCATGCTGCCGGCTGAACGCCAGTAACTGCTGGTTTAATTCTGCACGGGTTGCCGGCTGTAACATATTGGCTGTATCCATTACCGGATCAGTCAGCGCTGGTACAGGAACCAAACCATCGGCAGCGAGCAAATGCATTGCAAAAAAACAGCCCAGAAAAAGACCGAGTAGCCTGTGGACAGATAAGCGTATTGTGTTCATCTTTGCAACCTTAGTGCCATAAAAGCAAATTTGCTTGTATTTTAGTTCATACTAACCTTTTGTTTGTCAGGATAATAAGACCGCTATTATCTGACTCCATACTTTCAGACAAACAGATTCTGCTATTACATCAGAATACAAGTATTCAGTCCGATACAGCAAATTTCCACAGTTATCATTGCAAGTTTTTATCGAACTGCTGGTATGTTTAACAATTACCCTTATCTGTTCAGAAAACAGCCGCAACCATATAAATTTTTAATTTCCATTTTGTCAGATTCTGCAAACAAACATTTTGCACAATAGTAGCAGCTGCTTACTATGCTGATATGCAAACAGCCAGTTCTGATAAACTGGCTGTTTAATTGATTACATAAAATAACAACAGAAAACGAATTAAAATTCTACCTGCGGTGCCTGTTTTACCGCCGCTTCATTTTCCGGTACAAAATTCGGGCGAACATGCATTCCGAAAATTTTGGCTGTGATATTGTTCGGGAAAGAACGCAAAGTAGTGTTGTAAACCTGTACTGTCTGAATATAGCGGTTGCGTGCCAGAGCAATACGGTTTTCTGTACCTTCAAGCTGCGCTTGTAAATCCCGGAAACTTTGATCAGCTTTCAGATCAGGATAATTTTCTGTTACTACCAGCAAGCGGCTCAGAGCACTGCTCAGATTTCCCTGTGCCTGTGAAAACTGTTCCATTTTTGCCGGATTATCAGCATCACTGCTGGTCATATTCAGACTGCCTACACGTGAACGGGCATTAGTAACGTCGGTTAAAACTTGTTGTTCATGTTTGGCATAGCCTTTAACTGTATTCACAAGATTGGGTACCAGATCAGCACGACGCTGATACTGATTCAGCACTTCCGACCAGGCAGCATTTGCAGCCTCATCCTGTGACTGCATTGTATTATAGCCACACCCGCTGAGGCTTAAAGCCAGAATAAATGCGCCTATCCAACCCATTAACCGTTTATACATTATAAACTCCCGTATGTATTATTGTGCCAGTTTAACATGCTCTTGTTACTTTTTACGTCATAACTAGCGCAATCTTATATACCTTAAGCTATAATTAATGCAAAATAATAAAAATCATTTTAACCAACTGTAAAGGATGTTATATGTTTCCTGAATATCGCGACCTGATTACCAAATTAAAGGCGGAAAATACCCATTTTGCTAATATATTCGAAGAACACAACCGACTGGACGATAAAATTACAGGTCTGACTAATAACCCGGTAACCAGTGGTCTGGATAATCTGGACGAACTGAAACGGGAAAAATTGCGCCTGAAAGATGAAATTTACGCCATGCTGCGTGAAGCTGACGGTAAAGCCTGATAGTGGTTGAGTTAAGTCAGTAAAAAACCCTGCCAAGCGCAGGGTTTTTTACTGACTTAACTTATATTGTTACCTGATAGCATTAAATCGTTCTTGTATCGCAGCAGGAAAAGAAATTGCTTTATTGCTTTGCTGATCGAAAGCCATAAACGTCACCACAGCCTGCACAACTGTCTGTCCTGTATTTTTAAGAGTAATCGTTTGATTAACTTCTACTTTGCGCGGTTGTATTTTGCTCAAAGCAGTAGATATCAGCAAATCATCTCCGAAACCGGCACTGCGCCGGTAACTGATATTGATATTTATCACAGCCATTCCACAACCGGCTTCAGTAAACATTGGCGTTAAGCCGGCTTCATCAAAATAATGCCAGCGTGCCTCTTCCAGAAATTCCAGATAGCGTGCATTATTAACATGGCGGTATACATCTATGTGAAAGCCGCGCACCCGAATTTCGGTTTGATGTGCTTGTACTGATAGCCGGTCTGTAATTTGAGTTGAATCTTGCATATTTAATTATTTACCACACTCCAGCTAATGGTCTGATTAGCACGCAACGGAATCAGTCGTTCATGATTACCATACGGATAGTATGGTGGCACTGTGCGATTTATTTTTTTCAGTGTAATGGTTTCCTTATTGATTTCCAGACCATAAAACCGCGGACCGTTTTCTGCTGCAAAAGCCTGTAATTTATCCAGTGCTCCCGCCTGCTCAAAAGCTTCCGCATATAACTCAATAGCAGCAAAGGCACTGAATATACCCGCACATCCGCAAGCACATTCTTTACTGTGCTGTGCATGCGGCGCACTGTCGGTACCGAGAAAAAATTTATGTGACTGTGTACCGCTTACAGCCTGTAACAGTGCCTGACGATGGGTTTCGCGCTTTAGTACCGGCAAACAATAATGATGAGGCTGGATTCCTCCTACCAGTAAAGCATTGCGATTGTAGAGCAAGTGCTGGGGTGTTACCGTAGCAGCCACATTTTCACCAGCCTGAATCACCAGCTGAGCAGCTTGTGCAGTGGTAATATGCTCAAATACTAATTTCAGTTCAGGCAGACGTTGTAACAGCGGCTGTAAAAGTTCATCAATAAATACTGCTTCACGGTCAAAAATATCAATTTCACTTTTGGTTACTTCACCATGCACCAGTAATGGTATGCCTGTTTCAGCCATAGTTTCCAATACCGGCAATAAAGCCCACAAATCACTGACACCAGCCGCAGAGTTAGTTGTGGCACCGGCAGGATAAAGCTTACACGCAATAATACCTGCTTCTTTGGCTTCGCGTATCAGTGCCGGCGTAGTCTGGTCAGTCAGATATAAAGTCATCAATGGCTGAAAATGACTGCCCGCAGGTACTGCAGCAAGTATACGTTCACGATAAGCCAGTGCTGCTGCAACTGAGGTTACCGGTGGTTTCAGATTTGGCATAATCAGGGCTCGCCCCATCTGCCGTGCACTGAAAGGTACTACTGCTTTTAATGCTGCACCATCACGCACATGAAGATGCCAGTCATCCGGACGGGTTATAGTGAGAGTCTGCATCTGTATCCGTTCTATCAGCGTGTGTTACACAGCTAAAAAATAATAGGTTAATGTACTATTCTGTCGCAGCTTCTACAACCTGAACCTGAATAAAGTTAACAAAATATTGTAATTAATTGTAATAAATTACCGTCTGAAAAACTTAGCGGTGTTTTACCCACATCATTATTACATCATCATTTCTGATTTGCTGATGCAATAATTCATGACCTGTCTGCCGGCAGAAAGCTGCAAAATCATCAGGAGCAGTTTTATCTGTTGCCAGTACTAGCAATACTTCTCCGCTATCCATTGCTGCCAGCGCCTTTTTTGCACGTAAAATCGGCATCGGGCAATTTAAATCGATAACATCTAGTGTTCTATCACTGTGTGGTTCACTCATCAGCAACTCATCATAGAATATTGAAAGTTATCATTATACATCGTGCATGAAACAGACTGAATCTACACACCTTGCTCAGGCTAAAGCAGCCCGTTCCAGTCTATATCAGTCATATATTATAAAAATGCACGCTGACAGGAAAATTATCAGAATATATTTTGTTATTAAAACCGTTGTAATCAAGAACAGCATGCATAAAACATAAGCAGATAAACGTTATTTTAAAATTATTTACTTAAATAAATATCATTTCCGGCTTTTGCAGTAATGACATATATACATTGAAAAATCAGAGAGCTTGCAGATAAATTCGTAATAGCAGAATTAACTTTGCGCCAGCTCCAGCATTTCCCTGGCATGATTACGTGTGGTATCGGTAATGGTTTCGCCGCCAAGCATTCGTGCAATCTCATTTACCCGATCTGTCGCATTCAGTACGTTTATTTCACTTACAGTCTGCCCTTTGCTGTTATGTTTTCGCACCTGCCAGTGCTGCTGACCACAAGCTGCGACCTGCGGCAGATGAGTAACAGCCAGCACCTGACGATTTTGCCCCAGACTACGCAGTGCGTGACCAACAACATCAGCTACAGCTCCGCCAATACCGGTATCCACCTCATCGAAAATCAATGTAGGTACCGCATTATACTGACTGGTAACCATTTGCAGAGCCAGACTGATACGTGCCAACTCACCACCGGAAGCGACTTTGCTCATTGCTCTTAAAGGCGTGCCCTGATTGGCAGCTACCTGATACTGTACCTGCTCCAGACCATGCACAGATGGTGAGGCACTTAACAATTCAATATGAAAGCGTGCGCCTTGCATTGATAAATTTTGCATGTGAGCCGTGGTTTGTTTCGCCAGCTTTTTCGCTGCCTGATGGCGTTTCACTGATAATTGCTGTGCTGCATGCATATATTCATTTTCGCGTTCTGCTACCCGCGCCTGTAACGCTTCAATATCCGCAGCCGCCTCCAGTTCATTAAGAGCTGATTCAACTTTTTCTAGCTCTTCAGGCAATTGTGGTGGCTCGATCCGATATTTACGCGCAACACTCATTAACTCCTGCATGCGCTGTCCCTGCTGTGCTAATAAATTTTCATCAGTCTCTACACTGGCAGTGGCTTCACGCAAATACGCACTGACTTCACTCAATTCTGCTTCTACTGATTCCAGTAATGCCACACTGTCTGCAAAAGCAGGAGCTGCTTTAATCAGTGCAACCAGTTGCTGCCGGCAATGATACAAACGGCTTTGCAAACCCTCATCACCATTGAGAACTTCTTCTACATTTTCCGCCGTTTGCAGTATTTCCGCCGCATGTACTAATGAATCATGACTCTGACTGAGATTTTCCCACTCATGCTCTTGAAGATTCAGGGCATTTAGCTCATCAAAGCGCCATTGCAAGCGCTCACGCTCAATATTCAGACTATCAGCCTGTGTTTGCGCTTTTTCCAGCTCTTTTTTGGCTTCATGCCAGCGCTGATAGGCTTCACGTACCAGAGCAACTTCTGTATCAGCACCCGCAAATGCATCCAGTAATATACGTTGCGCGGATTCACTATTTAAAGAGTGGTGTGCATTCTGACCATGTATATCAATTAATAATTCACCTATCTGCCGCAACTGACTCAGAGTAACCGCCTGATTATTAATAAAACTGCGACTTTTTCCTTTTATATCAATCGTACGGCGGATACTTAATTGCGTTTCGTTTTCATCCAGTAATCCCTGTTCCTGTAGTAAGGTGCGGGCATGCGTTACATCACTGACATCAAACAGTGCTGATAACTGGGCTTCTCTGGCACCATGTCTTATCTGACCATAATCAGCTTTATCACCTAACAACAGACCCAATGCATCCAGCGTGATTGATTTACCCGCCCCGGTTTCACCTGTCAGAACGGTAAACCCGCTTTGAAAACTCAGATTCAGCTCATCAACAATGACAAAGTCACGCAAAGACAGCGCCAGAAGCATAAACAACCTTTCTTAGAGAAAGTATTAATGATTTATGCCGGATTTTAGTATTTTTTAGGAAAATAAGAAACCATTTTTTAGAAAAATCTAAAATAATCGATAATAAATTTCGGTTTTATTAATTTTTATTGTGTTTTTTCCACCAATAGCAACATACACATTATTTTTTCAGAGATGATATTAGGCTACAAAAATTATTTAAAATCTGATTAACGGCTTAAGTTTGTTTATACAACACACAGCTATACCAGCTGGTCACCCCAATGCAGTTTCTGGCGCAGAGTTTTGTAATATTGATAATTAACCGGATGTAAAATCCTCAGAGAATTGCGATAGCGGCAAATACGGATTTTATCCATACTATGTAAATCAAAAAACGCCTGTCCGTCAAAATGAGCCCGGGCATCGCTGCCTTTAGTAATCAGCACTTCTATTTCACTGGTATCACTAACAGCGATCGGCCGGTTGGACATGGATTGCGGGCAAATAGGCACCAAACTGAATGCACGCAGAGTTGGCTGTAAAATAGGACCACCGGCAGCCAGAGCATATGCCGTCGAACCAGTAGGTGTAGACACAATCAAACCGTCTGAACGCTGGGTATAAACAAACTCTTTATTGATGAATACCTCAAATTCAATCATCTGCCCCAGTGCACCACGGCTGAGTACAACGTCGTTTAGTGCCAGTGAATGATAAACTTCTTCGCCTGCACGTACCACAGTCGCTTCCAGCAAAATACGTTCTTCGGGCAGATATTTGCCAGTCAGCATGCCGGTTAATTCTGTTACCATCTGAGCACGCGGTACTTGTGTCAGAAAACCAAGATGTCCCTGATGAATACCAATCAGTGGTACCCGGTAAGGTGCCAGTTTACGGGCAACAGACAATAAAGTACCGTCACCACCCAGTACCATAACAAGATCACAGCGCCGCCCCATTTCACATTTATTAATAATATTACAGCGTTGCAGCAATACCGGATTAATCTGGTTATCCGCTTGCGCCTCACTATCCAGATACACCGAAATTTCTTCTTCACATAAAAAAGTAATGAGTTCGTCCAGTACTTCACTCATCATTGGTGTTTGCGGCCGTGTCACAATTCCGATATGGTTAAACTGGCTATTCATGTAAACATTTATTCCTGACTAAGTTACTCTCTCTAAATAACTACCATAACTTTATTTGGCTATTATAAAGGTTAGTGTAACAATAAACTTATATTATGTGCATTTTCATGCCGAATGCAAATATTATGCAAATGCACTGATAGCAAATTTGAAAAGGTATAAATATAAGATATTACTTTCATAGTTGCTGATATCCGCAGCATTTATTTTTTTAGCTGGCTGAAATGTCTGCTACTGAGGTATCTGATTATTCCGAATCATAAAATTAAATCTTAACTTAAAACAAAATATTAATTACTAGCAGAATACTTCTTGCACAACAGTTATATTAATTTGCCGGTACAGATCAATTTTAAAGTCGTTTAGCTGACATCTGATTAGAAATACACCTGTATTATGCAAGTAAATTATCATTGCTTCCGCACAATAGCTGTTTCCTTCTCAATTCAGCTAATCAGCAATTGAAATTACTCGCTAATTCTTGGTTACTTTATTGCTTCAAATATCTCTGAATAAAAGAAAATTTTAAAATATCTAATGTTCAAAAAATAATCTTCATATTTATGCTTTGATTTTCTTTAACTGCTTTAACAGATTACATAACATTATGCTGCCTATCCCGATTTATACTCTTATCTAACTATCTATCGCTCAATTGAGCGTAAATCGCTACAATAACTGTTTAAACTACGGTAGCCACTATGTCTGCATCTCTGCCAAAAGTTTTTGCTCTACTTGGTCCTACAGCGTCAGGCAAGACCAGTCTGGCTCTGAGTCTGGCTGAGCAGTTTCCGATTGAAATTATCAGTCTGGATTCCGCCCTGATTTATCGTGATATGAATATCGGTACGGCTAAACCCAGTGCAGAAGAGTTAGAAGCAGTCCCCCATCATCTGATTGATATTATTTCACCGCTTGAAAGCTACAGTGCTGCCCAGTTTGTCAGTGATTGTGTGGATTTAGTCGAGGAAATTCATACACGCGGTCACCTGCCTTTGCTCGTGGGCGGTACCATGATGTATTACCATGCCCTGACACAGGGACTGAACAGCCTGCCGGAGGCCAATCCGCAAATCCGTGCCGAACTGGATAAACTTAAACAACAGCACGGTACAGACTTTCTGTATGCACAATTACAGCGGGTGGATCCCATTACTGCTGCCCGCTTGCCTGCCGGTGATAGCCAGCGTATTGAACGTGCACTGGAAATCTATCACATCACCGGTGTCCCCATGAGCAGCCATCTGGCTAAACAGGAAAGCCGGCAGAGTCCTTTAAATGTATGTACGCTGGCACTTTTACCGGCCGACCGTGCCCGTTTGCATACACAGATTGCCACCCGCTTTCATTCGATGCTGGCACAGGGTTTTGTGGAAGAAGTGGAAGCACTTCGGCTGCAATACCCGGAATTGCATCCTGATTTGCCTTCAATTCGCTGTGTAGGCTATCGGCAGGCTTTTGATTATCTTAATGGCACAACTAACTACAGTACATTTGTTGAACGCGGAATTACTGCCACCCGGCAACTGGCAAAACGTCAGCTTACATGGTTGCGTAAACTGAATCCCGAACATGTATGCGATCCGTTTAATCCTGCAGGGCTGCAAGAACATGCGCAGCAATTAATACAGCAGTTTTTTGCTTAAACTGATTTAATTTAGAAAATTCTCCGGCAACGAAACCTTAGGCAATACTATTAAAATATTGTGTAAACATTGTCTAATCTGATAGTCTGTTTATTTTGCAACTTAATGTATTAATTCAAATTCTTAATTATTAATTTGTAATTATTTATCTGTATCTGCTGTTCTGCACTTTTTCAGTACAAAGACAGAACAGCAAAACAAAATTATTTACAGTAAAATGCAGTCCGTTGTTAGAGTCATTATGTCATAGCATTCGTACTGAATTGAATATACGGCAAAGACAAACACTTATCTTCTACGCCTCACTCTGACCAGGCAAGGGTCAGGCATTTTTGATTTAATAAGGAGAAAACACGATGTCCGTACAGGATCGCATTCGTTATACCTCACTTCATTCCCGCCTTATGTCTGCTGAGCAAGCTGCTACCCTGATAGATAATAATGCCAATGTCGGCATGAGCGGATTTACCGGCGCCAGCTATCCTAAAGTTTTGCCGAAAGCTATTGCTGACTTTGCCCGTGCTGAACATGCTGCCGGTCGGCCATATAAAATTAATGTATGGACTGGTGCTTCCACTGCGCCGGAATGTGATGGCGCACTGGCTGAGGCACATGCAATAAATCAGCGTTTACCATTTAATACTGATCGCCATATGCGTCAGGAAATCAACAATGGCGATGTCAATTTTATTGACATGCATTTATCGCATGTTGCCCAGCAGGCATGGTTTGGTTTTCTGGGTCACATGCATGTAGCCATTATCGAAGTACTGGGCATTACTGAAGACGGACACCTGATTCCGTCTACCGCAATCGGTAATAATCAGACATGGCTGGATATGGCAGACAAGGTTATTCTGGAAATCAATACCGGTTTGCCGATACAAATGGAAGGCATGCATGATATTCCTATGGATAATGCTATTCCGCCCCACCGCAAACCAATTAACATGACCCGCGCTGATGATCGCATCGGTGAAAAATACCTGAAAGTTGATTTAAACAAAATAGTCGCTATTGTTGAATCCAATGCTCCGGATCGCGACAATGTTTTCAGCGAACCTGATGACAAATCCAAACAGATTGCCGCTTATATTGTTGATTTCCTGTCTCACGAAATCAAAATGGGGCGTCTGCCTAAAGAAATGCTGCCAATTCAGTCTGGCGTAGGTAACGTGGCGAATGCCGTACTGGCAGGTCTGTTAACCGGTCCGTTTGAAAATCTGTATGGTTATACCGAAGTATTGCAGGACGGTATGCTGGATCTGATACGTGCCGGAAAAATGGCTACTGCATCTGCTACCGCTATTTCCCTGTCTGCTAAGGCATTCCAGGATTTTGCAGACAATATTGATTTTTACCGTGACCGCATTATTCTGCGCCCGCAGGAAATCTCCAATCACCCGGAACTGGTGCGCCGTCTGGGTATCATTGGAATGAATTCAATGATTGAAGCCGATATTTACGGCAACATCAATTCTACCCATGTAATGGGTACCAGCATGATGAATGGTATCGGCGGTTCAGGTGACTTTGCTCGCAACAGCTTCCTGAATTTCTTTGTTACCCCGTCTACTGCTAAAGATGACAAGATTTCCTGTATCGTGCCGATGGTTTCACATGTTGACCATACTGAACACGATACACAGATTATTGTTACTGAGCAGGGTCTGGCTGATTTGCGCGGTCTGGCTCCGCGGCAGAGAGCAAAAGTGATGATTGAAAAATGTGCTCATCCGGATTATCGCGATCAGTTGCAGGATTACTACGACCGTGCTTTGCAAACGGCGAAAGGTATTCATACACCTCATATTCTTACTGAAGCTTTAAGCTGGCATGAACAATTCCTGAAAACCGGTTCTATGAAAATGTAATTGATTCCGGATAATGTCAGACAGCCCTGTTTCTAACAGGGCTGTTTTTTATCAGACTGCATCACTTCTCGACTAGATAATTTATTTTCGGTTCAGCATCCGCAATTGATTTACTGAATCCTATAAACAGGTTATTACCCTTACCAGACTGAAATCCAGTATCACATCGTCTGAATGTGTATTTATGAATATACTTCATCATCACACATTATCAAATTCAGCCACATACACATTACTATCAGTTAAAATAGTCACCACTCACTCTCTGCTGCATTCAGCAAATTCTTTATTTCTTCATCCTCAAAAGGAACAACCACCATGTTTTCCAAAGCGTTAACCATCGAAAAATTTGATCCGGAACTGGCCGGTGCCATTGCCCGTGAAGATCAGCGCCAGCAAGATCACGTAGAACTAATTGCATCAGAAAACTACGTAAGCTGCGCCGTAATGGAGGCTCAGGGCAGCCAGTTAACCAATAAATATGCCGAAGGCTATCCGGGTAAACGTTATTATGGTGGCTGCGAATATGTCGATGAAGTAGAACAGCTGGCTATCGACCGCCTGAAAGAATTATTTGGCGCCAGTTATGTCAATGTACAGCCTCACTCCGGCTCTCAGGCCAATCAAGCTGTTTACGCCAGCGTATTGCAACCGGGCGACACTATTCTGGGTATGTCACTGGCGCATGGGGGTCATCTGACTCACGGAGCCAGTGTCAATATTTCCGGTCGCCTGTATAACGCCATTACCTATGGTCTGGATGAAAATGAAATCCTCGACTACAAACAGGTGGAACAGCTGGCACTGGAGCATAAGCCGAAAATGATTGTGGCCGGTGCTTCTGCTTATGCACTGGAAATAGACTGGGCACGTTTCCGTGAGATTGCAGATAAAGTAGGTGCTTATCTGTTTGTAGACATGGCGCATTACGCCGGTCTGGTCGCTGGCGGAGAGTATCCGAATCCGGTGCCTTTTGCTGATTTTGTGACCACTACTACCCATAAAACTCTGCGCGGACCGCGCGGCGGTGTAATTATGTGCCGCAGCGATGAGCATGCAAAAGCACTGAATTCAGCTATTTTCCCCTGCCTGCAAGGTGGTCCGTTAATGCATGTGATTGCAGCCAAAGCAGTAGCCTTCAAAGAAGCCTTACAGCCGGAATTCAAACAATATGCCCGTCAGATTAAAGCCAATGCCAAAGTACTGGCAGAAACCTTGATTGAACGTGGCTTGCGTATTGTTTCAGGCCGTACTGAAAGCCATGTATTTCTGGTAGACCTGCAACCAAAAAAACTTACCGGTAAAACGGCGGAAGCGGTGCTGGGCAAAGCACATATTACTGTTAATAAAAATGCCATCCCTAATGATCCGGAAAAACCATTTGTCACTTCCGGTATCCGTTTAGGCACGGCAGCCATTACTACTCGCGGCTTTACTGAAACAGATACGCGTGAACTTGGTCATCTGATTGCTGATGTTCTGGATAATGCAGACAATGAAAAAGTTATTTCAGAAGTCTCAGAAAAAATACAGAAAATTTGCAATCATTTACCTGTATATGGTAAATAAACCACAATATTATAGTATTAATATAATTTCCAATCATTCCTGTTGATTGACTATAAAATAGTACTTATACTCAAAGCAGACTTTTTCATCATTGAATCAATGATGTTTTAGTCTGTTTTTTATTGACATTAAACATCGCCATTGAGTTTCTTAATAAGAAATTCATCTTTAACTAATCAGGTATTATCAAAATACTAATAAAGTATTAATATAACCATATTGCAAAAGCAAAAATAACAATTTGGCGTTTAAATTTAAAATATTTTGATAATTCATTTTGAAAGGAAACAAAAATGAAAAAATTAGTTTCTTCCGCTTTACTGGCTGCTTCTTTAGCTATGACTGCAGGTTTCGCTATGGCTAATAGTAACAACGATGATACTGATGTTCGTCATTTCAGCGAATCTACTGCTCAAAATGGTCAGAACACTCATGTTTCTGACTCTACACCAGAAAATACTCCTTTCCGTACTGTTAATACCTATGCTGGTAACCACTAACAGTCTGGCAATAAAAAAAGCATAACTTATTGTTATGCTTTTTTTTTACTTATCTATTTTCATGCAAAATACTATTCTCTCAGAGAGTAAACTAAGAATTATCCTACACTTTTTTTTCACACTGCTTAAATCTTCCGTCAGTTGTTCTTGTGTTTATCTTTAAAATATAACTTACTGATTACATATATTTATTTAAAAAATCATAATTAATATTGATTTTACTTAATAACTCAACTTTTATTATAGCCACAGGATTAAGATAAAGCTTCCTTATTCTCAGGAGTACAACATCATGGGGTTACTCTGGACAATTATAGTTGGCTTTATCATTGGTTTAATTGCCAAACTAATCTATCCGGGCAAACAGCAACTTGGCATAGTGGTCACCACTTTACTCGGTATCGGCGGCTCATTACTGGCCGGATATGTTGGTCAGGCATTTGGCTGGTACCATGCAGGTGAAAAAGCCGGTTTAATAGCTTCGATTATTTTTGCCTGCATTATTCTGTTTATTTACGGCAAAATTAAAAACAGACAGATATAACGAAACGGTGATGGATATTCAATCCATCACCGTTTTTTTGCTCAAATAAATGCATTATTTATTGATCTGCACTTTACCCAAACCTTTATCACGTAACTGAGCAATAGTTGCATCAATACCCTGTTTCTGAATCAATTGATCAAACTGACTGCGGTATACCGTTACCAGACTGGTACCGTTGACCCGGAAATTATAAATTTTAAAGACACCATTAGCATAATACATCTGATAACCCACCGTGTAGTGCTTATTACCGGCACTAACAATTTCGGTAAATGTTTCCAGCCGGTTATTACCCTGATTCACTACCTTAGGTATAACCTTCACAGATGCATTACTGGCACCCATCAATGCTGAATGTGCATAAATGCGCACAATCATATTTTTAAAGGCCGCACTGAAATCCTGTCTTTGCTGTGCAGTAAACTGCCGCCATTGCATACCTACTGCCAAAGCTGAAATACGCTCATAATCCAGATACTGATCGGCATAACGTTCAATCTGACTAATACGCTGTTGTTCATTCAGGCTTTTGTCACGAGCCACTGATAACACCATATCCACATTTTGCTGTAACTGTTGTTGTGCCAGCTGTTCCTGCGTTGCAGCGAACGAACATACTGCAACCATGAGCATCCAGCCTGCCAAACAAGCTTTTACATACCTCTGCATTGTATTCTCCTGTGAATAAGCAAAAAAAACGGCTTATGTTTTTTTATCATTCATAAACCGCTTGCTGTTTTCATTTACTAAGTCTTTATCCTAATTTGGAAGCTAACCAGTCAGTTACACTGGCGAGCGCCGGTTCTAATGCAGCTATATCCTGCCCGCCGGCTTGTGCCAGTTCGGGACGACCGCCACCCTTACCACCAACCTGACCGGCAACATAATTAACCAGCTCACCAGCCTTGATTGTTTTAGTTAATGCTTTTGATACTCCTGCTATGATGGCAATTTTACCATCATTTACTGCTGCCAGCAGAACGATAATATTATCACCCTGTGCAATTAAATCAGCAGCAATATCTCTCAGAGCACTGCTTTCTGCCTCAATTTGTCCCAGCACCAGACGAGCTGTACCAATAGTTCTGGCCTGAGCCAGCAAAGCGGTACCTGCCTGTCTGGCCAGTTCACTTCTGGCTTCAGTTAATGCCTTTTCCAACTGTTTGGTCTGAGTATGTATTGCCTGAAGCTTAGGCAGCAAATCTTCAGCAGTCTGTGCTTTTACTTCAGCAACCGCAGCCTTAAGCAACTCTTCCTGCTGCTGAACAAACTGTAAAGCATTCAATCCGGTCACAGCTTCAATACGCCGTACTCCGGCAGCAATACCACTTTCAGAAATAATTTTGAAAAGACCAATATCTCCAGTCCGTGCAACATGGGTACCGCCGCATAATTCGGTAGAAAATTCGCCCATGCTCAGTACACGTACCTCGTCACCGTATTTTTCTCCGAACAGCGCCATCGCACCGGCAGCAATGGCTTCATCAAAGCTCATATTCTGCGCACATACAGGAACATTGGCCACAATTGCCTGATTTACCCGACGTTCAACTTCGGCCAGTTGTGCAGCAGTAACCGGCTGTGGATGTGAAAAGTCAAAGCGGGTGCGCTCAGCATTAACCAGAGAACCTTTCTGCTCAACGTGTGTACCCAATACTTCACGCAAGGCGCGATGCATCAGGTGAGTGGCACTGTGATTACGCATGCTGGCTTCGCGCAGTACACTGTCTACCTGAGCGGTAACAGCATCACCCACTTTCAGACTGCCGGACAGCATTTCGCCAAACTGACCAAATACTTTAGCTTTGATTTTTTGCGTATCTTCCACCTGAAAGCGGTTTTCACCGGCAAAAATATAACCAGTATCACCAGTCTGACCACCAGATTCTGCATAAAACGGTGTGAAATCAATCACGACCACACCTGATTCACCGGCATTTAACTGCTCAACAGCTTCACCATCCTGATACAAAGCCAGAACTTTGCTTTCATTCTGGCGTTGCTGATAGCCGGTAAATTCTGTATCAGTACCTTCATAGGTAAGCTGAGTATTGGCTTTAAAATTCTGCGCAGCACGGGCACGGGCACGCTGAGCAGCCATTTCACGCTCAAACCCTTCTTCATCCAGACTGATATTACGCTCACGCGCAATATCGGCGGTTAAATCATATGGAAAGCCATAAGTATCATATAGTTTGAAAATTACCTCACCAGCCAGTGTCTGACCCCCATTCTGCAAGGCACTTTCCAGCAGAGTCATTCCGGTTTCCAGTGTTTGCGCAAAACGGCTTTCTTCCTGTTTCAGTACATCACTGATTTGTGTCTGTTTTTCAACCAGCTCAGGATAGGCAGAGCCCATTTCCTGCACCAGATCCGTTACCAGCAAATGGAAAAATGCCTGTTTACAACCCAGTTTATAACCATGGCGCACAGCCCGGCGGATAATACGCCGCAATACATAGCCACGCCCCTCATTGCTGGGTAATACACCATCAGCAATTAAAAACGCACAAGAGCGGATATGGTCGGCAATGACTTTCAGACTCGGTACATCCTGACTATATGGAATGCCTACAACACGGGCTACAGCATGCAGCAAATTTACAAACAGATCGATTTCATAATTACTGTGTACATGCTGCAATACCGCCGACACCCGCTCCAGTCCCATCCCTGTATCAACTGATGGCTTAGGAAGCGGATTCATAGTACCGTTTTCATCCCGGTTATACTGCATGAACACACAGTTCCAGATTTCTATAAAACGGTCACCATCTTCTTCAGCACTGCCCGGAGGCCCGCCCCAGATATGTTCGCCATGATCATAAAAAATTTCCGAACAAGGGCCGCACGGACCGGTATCGCCCATTTGCCAGAAATTATCAGAAGCATAGCGCGCGCCTTTATTGTCACCTATACGGATAATTTTTTCTGGTGGCAGACCAATCTCGTTTAACCAGATATCATAAGCTTCATCATCATCTGCATAAACAGTTGCCAGCAGTTTTTCCTGTGGCAGATTCAGCCAGTTCTTACTGGTGAGAAATTCCCAGGCAAAATGCAGGGCGTCACGCTTAAAATAATCACCAAAGCTGAAATTGCCCAGCATTTCGAAAAATGTATGATGGCGCGCGGTATAACCGACGTTTTCCAGATCATTGTGTTTACCACCGGCACGCACACATTTTTGTGCTGTTGTCGCACGGCTGTATGGGCGCTTGTCAAAACCCAGAAACACATCTTTAAACTGATTCATACCCGCATTGGTAAACAACAGGGTTTTATCATCCTGCGGAGGTACAAGTGAAGATGAAGGTACAACCTGATGACCCTTACTTGCAAAAAATTGAAGAAATTTAGAACGTAATTCTGCTGTTTTCATGGTAGTTTCAATAAGACGGGTGATTAATCGTATTCAGGCAGTCTGTATAAAACACAGACTGCCTGAACATAGATATAAAAACAGGACACTGGTTAGTCCACCTCAACCATCACCCTTGTTAAAATCATCCGCTTATCTTACCGCAGTTTTACGCATAAGCCTACCTGAACAGACGAAAATCCATGCCAAAATGACAATTCCGACAACACTAATGCCTTATGCGGTATAGTTACCCCCATACGAACAGATTGAAGTTACAAAGGTGGTAATAACACATAACCATGCCAGCCAGCCTTGGCACATCTTTGAAAAGGACGGACATGAAAAACACAGCCTGTCTGGGTTTATCCGGTTTGATTTTATGTATTCTGACTGCATGCAGCGGTTCACACGACAATGCCGGTCCTCAACCGGCTTCTGCTGTAGCGGCCAGCAAACCTGGTAGTTTGAGCGACACCAAGACACTTAAAATATTTAACTGGTCAGACTATGTTGACCCGAAAACTATTGGTGAATTTGAAAAAAAATATGGCATTAAAGTTACTTACAATTTTTATGACAGTGACGAAACACTGGAAAGCAAAATTCTGACCGGGCAGTCCGGCTATGATATTGTCGGGCCGTCCAACTCATTTGTCGGACGCCAGATTAAAGCCGGAGCATACCAGCCACTGGACAAAAATCAGTTGCCTAACTGGAAATACATTAACCCGAAATTACTGGACTTATTAAAAGACGTAGATCCGGATAATCAGTATGCGGTACCCAACTACTGGGGTATGAATACCATTGCAATCAATATTGAAAAAGTGAATGCCGCACTCGGTGCTACACCAATGCCGGAAAATAGCTGGGATTTGGTGTTTAATCCTGAGTATACCGACAAACTGAAAAACTGTGGCATCAGTTACATGGATAGTCCGGTAGAGATGATTCCGCTGGCGTTGCATTATGCCGGCAAAGATCCGAACAGCCAGAGCAAAGATGATATAGATATTGCAGCTAATATTATCAAAGCGAACCGAAGCAATGTATTGCGTTATTCGTCTTCTGGTTATATCGACGATCTGGCACGCGGCGATGTTTGTGTAGCCATTGGTTTTGGCGGTGATTTAAACATTGCCAAACGACGCCGGCTGGATGCAACCGGTAAAAAAGATATCGTGGTACTGGTTCCGACTCAGGGAGTTTCTCTCTGGATAGATACATTAACTATCCCGAAAGATGCAACCAACCTCAAAAATGCCTATCGCTACCTGAACTGGATACTGGAACCGCAAATAGCGGCCAGAAACGCCAATTATGTTAGTTACGCGCCTTCAAGCATGCCGGCAAAAGAACTGATAAAAAAAGAATATCGCGAAGATAACAGTATTTTTCCGTCAGATGAAGTTCTGGCTAACAGTTATCTGGTATTACCGGCAAAATCGGATACCCTGAAATACGAATTGCGATTATGGCAAAATCTTAAAGCAGGAAAATAAATTTCCGGCTAAACCTCATGTTTGCAAAAAGCCCCTCCTTTGAGAGGGGCTTGATACATTCTACTTTATGCAAATCAAAAACTGATATCATTTAGCGGCACAGCTCAGGAAATTTTTTCCACGCTTCCGACAAAGTCATACCATTAGAATATAGATTAACTATACTTTGCGACATACCTGCTTTAACTACGTCTATCTGTAAACCTTCTGTCTGTGTGAAAGGATTGACCAGTGCCAGTGTCTGAGTGCCATTAGGATAGGAGCTGATTTTGTAAAATTCCTGCGGCAGTTTAAACCGTGATTGAAATTTTTCATGCAGACACTTACTCACTTCTGTCACCGGTCGTTCAATACGCAGGCTGACTTCAGGTGTTGCGGTACGTTCAGGTTTCATTACAGGTAAGTTTTTTGACGATACCGCACAGCGAATTTTATTGGTGCCATAGGGCTGATTAGATTGCAATAAAGCCATTGCCATCGTTCTCGAATCACATTCACGTTCTTCAGCAACAGGAGGAGGAACCTGAGCACAGCCGGCCAGAATACTGACACAAAAACAGGGCCACCATAATATTTTTTTCCACAACATGCTTATCATTCCATGATCAGTATTAATATTTGTATTTAGTTATTCAGAAATTTAAGTTTTTTGCCAGCCGGCCATTACCTGCGGAGCTTGATTAATTAATCACAATTACAGAAAATAAAACTTCAACTGGCTAATAATGGTTTTCATCTGAATATAGCTGTCATATGCCAAATGTTATATTGAAAACAAAATAGCTATAATAACAGGCATATTTGAATATACACTAGTTTTATTATGATTTTTCCCTCTGCTCATTCTGTCAAAACCGTTACACTGGCTCTTACCGGAGCATCGGGTATGCCTTATGCCAAACGTCTGCTGGGCTGCCTGTTACAGGCTGATATAAGGGTCTGGTTACTGTATTCACAGGCTGCCCAGATAGTCGCGCAACAGGAAATCAACTGGCATTTACCTGCAAATGCTAAACAGTGTAATGCCGCATTGTGTGCAGAATACGGCGTAGACTCATCCATGCTTACTGTATTTGGCCGCGATGAATGGTTTGCACCTCCGGCCTCCGGTTCCAATCCTGCTGATGCAATGATTATCTGTCCGGCCAGCATGGGTTGTGTTGCCGCCATTGCAGCCGGTACTTCCGACCATTTACTTGAACGGGCAGCTGATGTATCGATTAAAGAAAATCGTCCGCTGATCATCGTACCGCGGGAAACGCCTTTATCAGCCATTCATCTGGAAAATCTGCTTAAACTGTCACGTTTGGGTGTATGCATTCTGCCCCCGGTATCCGGTTTTTATCAGCACCCGCAAACTATTCAGGATATGGTGGATTTTGTAGTAGGACGTATTTTGGATCAGTTGCATATACCTCATCAGTTGATTTCACGCTGGGGTGAAGAAAATAATTCTTGACACATGTTTCAATAAGGTTTAAGGTTTAATGATGAAAAACGCAACCACTTTCTCTTTTGCTTATTATTGGTACCACACCTCGGTGCGGTGCTTTTTTGCGTTTATATAATATCTAATAAGCAAAATAAAAAAGTGAACCGCCCGGCCAAACCGAGGCGGTTTTTTGTTGCTACAAGCGCCTCATACAGAAAGGCATTACAAATGAATCGACAACTACTGGAGAATAAAATGTCCGCATTACCGCTAAATCAGTTACGGCAATCAGAATCACCTGTGGCTCAGCTTCAACGCTGGTACATGATTGTTGACGGCAATCAGCACCGCTCTGACCTATGCCAGCTACAGCCACAATTCCAGACTGCATTTATGCTTAGTGAAGCTCTGATTCCTCAGCTGCGCCTGATAGCAATGTTAATTGCTGCACAGCGTCTGGGCTTTGAACAACCTACTCCTGATATTATCAGTGATGAGGCAGACTGGTTTGCCGCACGTATTCTGGTAATGGGTGTAAGAATTTTTCATCTGGATATTACCCTGATACCCATGCTGAAAACAGCAAACAGCCGTGCACGCAGCTTCGCCCAAAAGCATAATCTGCCGTTTACTCCCGCACAAATGCGCATGAGCCTGCATGCCGGACGGCCGGAACAAATGCTGATTATTGAAACTGAAACTCAGTGCGAAGAAGATCTGGGGCTGGTAGAAAATAGTTTATATTTTGCTCACAATCTATGTCTGAAAGAACATACTATTATGGCCGCATGTCTTACTCAATAAGTTTACGCAGATATCAGATTAAATCAGTCTGCGTAATTTATGGCTTACTTTATAACGTGCATAAACTGTTATCTGCTGTAAAAACGGTTCCAGCTGCTCGGCAGTAAAATTTGCATGAATATAATAGCAACCATCACCCGTAATTTTATACAGAGCCTGTACCTCAGCAAAGGTACTCACCAAATGCTCGAATTCAGCAAACCGACTGTTATTCATATAAATAAAAATAAATTGTTCCGATATCAAGTTTTCAGTCAGTGTAAAACGTTCTATCACGCCGGTCTCAATCAGGTTCTGTACCCTTAGCCCCACTGCCTGTCCGCTAAGAAATACTTTCTCACCAATCTCTTTCCACGACAAACGACTATTATTTTTTAATAAATCCAGAATTGCTCTGTCTTTTTTATCCATAGTTTCATCCTGAAAATAAATAGAGTATATCTTTTTCATCAGCCTATTCTGTCGAAAACAGATAAGGCGCATAATTAAATTATTAAAACCAACAGGATATAACTAATGAAACAAGCACTCATTATAATTGATGTACAAAATGATTATTTTTCAGAAGGTAAAATGGAACTGTACCAGCCACAACTGGCACTGAAAAAAATATTGAAGGTTCGTGAGTATTTCCGCAATCAGCAGCTGCCGGTGTATTACATCCAGCATATTAATAGTAACCCAGGAGCTACTTTTTTTCAGCCTGACAGCCATGGTGTAGAATTACACCATCAATTATTGCCGATTGCGGACACGAATGAATTTATAATTCATAAAAGCTATCCCAATAGCTTCTTACAAACAACCCTGCATGAGCACCTTCAACAACAGAAGACAGATCAGCTAGTTATCTGTGGCATGATGACACACATGTGTGTTGACTCTACCACTCGTCAGGCAGTTGAATTCGGTTATCAACCAATTGTTATTGCAGATGCATGCGCAACACTGAATCTGGAGTTCAATAGCAACATCATTAGTGCAACAAATGTGCAAAACAGTTTTTTAGCCGCATTGAATTATCTTGCGACTGTACAATCTGCTGAACAGTTCCTCAGTTAATACTTTTAACAGTATACAATTTTACTTGAATCACAATTCAGTCAGCAGTTTACATAAATTTTTAGAAATACGCCTGTTAACCTTATCCGCTTGCAGAATAACGGAGCGCATTTCTAATGCTGAATTTAACTTTTTGTCAAATTTATCAATTTTATCCAGCAACCATTATTAATTTTTTCAATCGGGTTTAGTCTGTCTCTATCTATATATAAGTTAATTTATTTATGCATAAAAACAGCACTTACTTTCTGAATTTATTTATCCAGTGAATAAGTGCTATTTTATGTGTAAACAGAATTAATTAACTCTGATGCTCACATTGGCAGGAAACGGCTGGGATCCTGTGGCTGTCCATTTTCACGTAATTCAAAATGCAGCTGAGTGCGTTTAGCATCAGTATTACCCATAGTAGCAATCTGCTGGCCACGTTTGACCTGCTGACCTTCTTTTACCAGAATATTCTGGTTGTTACCATAGGCGGTCAGATATGTCTGATTATGCTGTACGATAATCAGATTACCATAGCCACGCAAACCATTACCGGCATACACTACTTTACCAGAAGCAGCTGCCAGAATAGGCTGCCCGGCATTACCACCATAATCAATACCTTTACTGCTGCCGCCATAACTCTGCAGAATATTACCGGCGGTCGGACGCTGCCATTCAATTCCGCTTACATTGCGGACGCCTCCAACACTCACTGTTTTACTGGTTGATACAGTACTTGTACTGGTTGGTGTAGTTGTCGTGGTTGTACTGGTGGTGGTAGTGACATTTGCTGTTTGTACAGGAGCAGTCACAGTAGTAGTTGTGTTTGTACTACCAGCCGGCGCCACATAGCCGGCTGGCTTCACGCGCAGAACCTGCCCCACCTTAATTTCATTCTCTATTATATTATTCCATGAACGCAGATTATCCTGAGTAATCTGATAACGTTTGGAAATGTTATATACCGTATCTCCGCGCTGTACCGTATGCGTTGCTGCATTAATATCAACCGGAGAGTAATTGCCCACATAACCAGTAGAAGTACCTGCAGCGGCAGGTGTATAAGCCGGAGCTGTATTTGCCGGTGGCGTATAAGGAGCAGCACCATATGGATTGTCGGCAGTGGTAGCAGCAGTACCTGTAGTGGCATCACTGCTGCCCGTTTCTGTCGGCGCTGCCGGCTGTTTGAAAAGAGTACAGGCACTTAATGCCAGTACCAGCAAGCACCAGCCGGAACGATTCACACTTTTTTTCAACATAACGGTTTACCTTAAATCATTGCAATATTCAGGGGGTGCCAGCGCAACAGCGGCGGCAATAGCCAATTCAGACAGTATCATAAACAATGACCAGCATTGTGTAAAATAGCATCGGGCATAAATTATTTTAACATGTCCTAATGATTGTGTTTATTCTGATAACTTTTTAGCATTAATTGCCCAATCATATAAAGCTTTTCGGTTTTCACCACTAATCTGCGCAGCCAGTACGGCAGCCTGCTTGGTTGGCAGTTCCTGCACTAAAATCTGCATAATATTAATAGCTTCAGCAGACAGCTCGGTATTTTTTTCTACTGGTGCCGGATGAAGTATCAGTACCATCTCGCCACGTTTCTGATTAGCATCTGCCTGCACAATCGACTGAATTTCAGAAACTGTGCCGCATAGATAGGTTTCATGGGTTTTACTGATTTCACGTGCCAGCATCAGAGTACGTTGCGGATAAAGTAAAACCATTTGTGCCAGTGTATCTGTAATTCTGTGAGGCGTTTCAAACATAACTACCGGATAAGATACTTCTTTCCATAACTGTAGCTTTTGATGACGTTCACCACTTTTTGCCGGTAAAAATCCCGCAAAATAAAAATCTGACTGAGTAACTCCCGCAACACTCAAAGCTGTCATCACCGCACTCGGGCCGGCTACCGGCACTACCTGATAACCAGCTGCACGTACCCGTGTTACCAGCCGTGCACCAGGATCACACACTGCCGGCGTACCGGCATCAGAAACCTGCGCCACTACCTGACCGGCAGCCAGAGCAGCAATAACGCGCTCTGCCATACTTTGTTCGTTCTGTTCACGCACACTGATCAATCGTACAGAAACACCGTATGT
Source organism: Snodgrassella sp. ESL0304 (assembly GCF_013344995.1). Classification (NCBI taxonomy): domain Bacteria; kingdom Pseudomonadati; phylum Pseudomonadota; class Betaproteobacteria; order Neisseriales; family Neisseriaceae; genus Snodgrassella; species Snodgrassella sp. ESL0304. The sequence continues at coordinate 49,366 of NZ_JAAEDR010000011.1, read as the reverse complement.
ACGCAGTAATTGCTGTGTTACGCGTGTATCTTCTGCACAAATTAAATCTGCCCGAGATAATACTGCCAATGCATGAAAACTCAGATCTGCCAGATTACCAATCGGAGTAGCCACTACATAAAGGGTTTGCGGTACAATGCTGGCAACAGCTTTCTGGTAATGGGCTTGCATTTATAAATCCGTAATCTGATTAAACTTTAGCATCAGGCATTAAACTGAAAACTCCGTACATAAGCCTGAAAATGTTACTATACCACGTAGTGATAATGTTTCAGAGTTTACGGTTAACAATTGCACGGGTTATAAACCGTATAATAGTGCCGTTTCAGAAGTCACGCAGCCTGAAACCTGCACAGGGGTATTTACGCGTAACACATTGTGAATACCAAGCATATTTCATGCTCCCGCCTTAATTAACAAATTAATTTATATGACAGAATCCATCTCCGTCCATCAACATTTTGCCGATAGTGCCCAGCTTCTGAACGAGTGTGCAGACTTACTGGCTGAACCAATTGCCGAAGTTGCTCAGGGAATACTGATGGCCTTGATGAGTGATGGCAAGCTGCTTATTGCCGGTAATGGTGCATATGCATCACTGGCAAACACGCTCGCCGCCTATATGGTGACCCGATTACAACAGGAACGCATGGCACTGGCCGCCTTATCATTGTGCAATAATCCTTCTGTACTCAGCATATTAACCAACAGCGGTCCTAACGATATGTTTGCCAAGCAAATTCACGCACTTGGCAAACAGCATGATATGCTCTGTGTACTATCGGCAGATGGTCAGAATATCAATCTGGTTAGTGCGATTAAAACCGCGCATGAACGTGATATGCGAGTGCTGGCGATTACCGGCGGAAGCGGTGGTGAAGTTGCCGGATTATTGCGCGATGACGATCTCTGGCTTAATGTACCCGGCGACCATCCTTTACGTGTACTTGAGGCACATCAGGTAACTATTCATGCTTTGTGCGCACAGATTGACCAATTATTGCTAGGTGGTATATAACCAGCAACAACCAATTTACAGGTGTATTTCATGAAAAAATATCTTTCTGCTCTGGCATTGGGACTTTGCCTGACCACTACCCTGACCGGCTGTCCGGCTGTTCTGGTAGGTGGCGCCACTGTTGGTACGCTTTCAGTTATCGACCGGCGTACTACTGGCGCACAGGCAGATGACAAAATAATGGAAGTTCGGATTCATGATGGTGCTATCTCATACCTGAATAGTCAGGCACAGGAAAGTAAATTCCAGCCTACACTGTCCGTTATCAGCTACAACCGGCAGATATTACTGCTTGGTTTAGTAGCCAGTGAAAATGATAAAAATCTGGTAGAGCGCGTTGCCCGTGCCCAGCCTGCGGCACAAAAAATCTATAACTACATTGATATCGCCACTCAGAATCGTAAATTAAGTCATGTTACAGATGATACCTGGGTTACCTCAAAAATACGTTCCAATCTGCTAAATACCAAAGGCGTATCGGCAAACCACGTCAAAGTAGTTACTTATAATGGCGTCACCTATGTAATGGGTATTCTGACACCAGATGAACAACAGGCCGCTACAACGGCCATCAGTACAACGTCTGGTGTTCAGAAAGTTATTACTTTGTATCAAACCTTTGAAAATACTCCGAAGAGTACACCGACCAATCCCTGATAACCGACATTCTGCTGCGATACAACCATATAGACTAAGCTTATCGAAGCAGTAAATTGCCAGTATCTGATTAGCGTAAACAAAATTTTGCGTATAATAACGATATTATACGCAACAATATCCCTGAAGGATTACCTGTCATGAGCACTAAACCTACCGCACCGGGAACAAAAAACAAAAAAAAAGCGGTTAAAACTGGTCTGAGTACATTCACCAAAATTCTACTGACTTTATTTCTGATTCTGGCCATATTTGTTGTCTGGTTTGTTTTTCACGCATGGCAAGTTCTGAATTCTACCTCTGAAACCACAGAGTTCGCCTCTCAGGCAAGCTTTGAAGTACTGACTCCGACCGGTGCACCGGTAACAGGCAGTAATGTTCCAACACCAGTATTTTCACCCAATCCCGCTATAGCTGCTTCAGAGAGTACAGAACCTGACACTGCTTCCGAACCTGCTCTACCTGTTACTACCGGCAGAGCTAATACCAGAGACAGAGACAATCCGGAAAATACACAAGAAATTCGGCCTATTACACCCATAAACGTACCCGCTACCACTAATAGAGAAAATAACTCTGAAACTCCTGTTAATACCGCTCCGACAACAAAACCAAAACCCGCAGCAAACGGAAATAACGGCAAACCGCTGGATAATCTGTTTTAAACCAATATTCACACAACAATAACGCCCATCCTGATGATGGGCGTTATTTATGGCCAACTGGTGATCCTAACAAAATTTCATAGTTGTATTTAATCATTTTAAAGGCAGCAGAAAACCATAGCTATGTACACAATAAATTAGCATACATAACCAAATATTCAGAACTCCGGCAGATAAAATTCGATGAGTGCTTAAGCAGTACACACTATCAATGCATTATTGATAGGGGTTCTCCACTGCGTTCATCAGTTCGCTCAGATAAGCGCGTAACTGCTTTTCCTGACATCCCATCAGTAATCCGTCTTCAAAAGCTTCCTGTGCCAGCTCATAGATCTCCTGCATATTTTGCTGCATCACCTTAATTTTTTCAGTGCAAGAAACCACATTGCCCGCATCATCTACCCACTTCGGCATCGGTGGTAAAGGTTTCATCAGTGTTTCACCCTGCGCGCAGTCACAAAAGCACGAGACCAGTAGCCCTGTTCAATACTGGTAATTTCAATATTCTTACCCGTACGCGGCGCATGGATCATCCGGCCATTACCGATATACATACCAACATGGGAAATTCCACCACCACCCGGACTAAAAAATACCAGATCCCCCGGCTGCAAACTGGTTCGGCTGACTGCTTCACCTACCGTAGCCATCTGCCGTGAGCTGCGCGGCAAAGTAACACCCATACTGCGCCGAAAGATATATTGCATAAAACCACTGCAATCCAGTCCGCTTGTGGGGGAATTTCCGCCAAAATGATAGGCAACACCAAGCAGTCCCATTGCGTTCATAATCAGGTCACTGGCGTCATCACCTGTACGCACAGCCGGTGTAGCAGTCCTGTCACGAATCAAACGCTCCAGCGCTGCATTATCCAGACCTTCATCCGGTGCCGCCATTACCGGCGAAATCAGAATGAAATTGGCACACAAGCATACCGTTGCCGTCTTCATTAATGTTTTTATCCACTTCATGCCAACATTATTCCATCAGTTCATCAAACAATTCTGCTATCCTGTAAATAGCAATTGTTCGGGACATCATCATATGTATTCACCCAGCTCATCCCATATCAGCGATTGGGCGCGTATGCGCGAAATTATCACCATTCTGGCCAGACATGGTCTGGGTGAGTTTCTTGTACGTATCAAATTACCAAAACGCTGGTACAAACATTCCGATCCATCAGGTCAGAACCGCCAGCATTATATGAGTACACCAAAACGAGTACGACTCGCCTTTGAAGAGCTCGGACCAACATTCATCAAACTCGGACAAATATTGGCTACCCGTACCGACGTCTTCGGAGAAGAGTGGACAGAGGAATTTGCCCATCTGCAAAACAACACACATCCTCTTCCGATTCCAGACATCAGAAATATTATTCAGGCTCAGCTTAACCAACCACTGGAAAGCATTTTCAGTAATATAGAAGCTCAGCCTGTCGGCAGCGCATCCATAGCACAGGTTCACCGCGCCACACTTATCAGCGGAGAACAGGTCGCCATTAAAGTTAAACGCCCGGGCATTGAGTCAACCGTAGCAGCTGATCTGCGTATTCTTAACCACATAGCTCAATTGCTTGAATCGGAAATACCCGAATCCAGACGTTACTATCCGGTACAAATGGTGCAATATTTTGCCCGTTCACTCGAAAAAGAAACAGATTTGTCTGCCGAACGTCGCAATATGCAACATTTTTCCCGTCTTTACAACCATCAGCAGCAAATCCATATACCACAAACTTATGCGGCATATTCTAACCGGCAAATATTAGTACAAGAATATATTGACGATACTTTACTTAAAAATCTTGATTTCACCGGCTGGGACAAGCAGCAGCGAAAAAAACTTGCAGCCACACTGGTCGATACCATTCTTGATATGATATTACAGCATGGTTTATTTCACGCAGACCCGCATCCGGGTAATATTTTAGTACGAAATGATGGACGAATCACCTTAATTGATTTCGGACTTGTCGGCCGGCTAAGCCAGCAACGCCATCAGGAAATCATCACTCTGATTCATGCACTGCTGGAACACGACCAGTTTGCACTGCAATATGTTCTGTCCAACTGGGCGCAGGGAGAAATTATTAACGAAGACCAGCTCGGAACAGATGTATTGGAAATGCTGAATAATTATGAGCAGCTCAATAGTAAAGAACTGCGTATCAGTCAGATAATTAACGATATTACCCATATTATTCGTGAACATGGTCTCACCCTGCCTGCGGATCTGATTATCCTGTTCAAATGCCTGATTACCCTTGATGGCGTTATAAAAAAAATAGACGGCGACTTTGAACTGTTAAATCATGCACGAAACACCATCAAAAACGTACTGCGCAATCGCTTTAACATCCAGTCAATCTGGCGCCACAATAAAATACAGTTACATCTTTTAGCTCAGTTAATAGATACACTACCCCAAAATCTATTACGTCTAAGTAAACGCATCCGGCACGGACAGCTCCCTGTTAACCTGAACATTCAGCACATCGATAAATTTAATAACCAGCTGGATAAAGTTGTTAATCGCCTGACAATGGGAATTGTTACAGCGGCACTTATCATTGGCTCATCTATTGTTATGAGTATTAATTCCGGCCCGAAAATATTCGGCCTGTCGTTTTTCGGACTGATTGGCTATTTACTGGCATTCAGCAACAGCCTCTGGGTAATCTGGTCAATCTGGCGTTCAGGACGACACTGAATCAATCCCGCAGTTATTCACAGTTACCCTTGTAAGAAAACAGCTGATTCCATTAAAATATATACTTGAAGTAATAGAAATCCCTGCACACAGCAAATGTGTTATTGGAAACTGAATAACCACGTGGTTCGCAATCCATCCCACGAAAAAAAACTAGGAGCCCTGCTACACATGTATCAACTGTATTCTGCAATATCATCTTCTCTTAATGACAAATCTTTCTTCTTTGGCTTTTAGACAGAAAATATGTTTAAAATCGCCAAAGAATTCCAGTTTGATGCCTGCCATATGCTGGACGGGCATCAGGGCAAATGTCATAACCTGCACGGACACACCTATCGCCTGATTGTCGAAGTAAGCGACCAGCTACATTTGCAAGGATCGAGCAAAGAAATGGTTATGGATTTTTCCGACATCAAAAATATCATTAACCAGCATATTATCAGCCAGCTGGATCATGCCTATCTGTATGATGAAACGAATAGCAACGAATGTAAAATCGCAGCCCTCCTTCGCCAAATGGAGCGAAAAGTATTTGCCTTTCCCTGTCGCACTACTGCAGAAAGCATGAGCCGGTTTATCTTCAATAAGCTTACGGCTCATCTGCCAGTATCCAAAATTACCCTATGGGAAACCCCTACTTCCTATTGCGAATATCAGAATATCAGCTCATGATCCAGTTTAATATTGTCGAAATCTTCGAATCCCTGCAGGGTGAAGGCTACAATACCGGTATGCCTGCTGTTTTCATCCGTCTGGCAGCCTGTAACCTCAAATGTCCATGGTGCGATACTGACTTCATGAGTTACCAAAGTATGAGCCTGGAGCACATCCTCAATACCGTCAGTCAGTTTCAGAGTAAAAACATAATCATTACCGGCGGCGAACCTACTATCAACAAAAAACTGCCCTTACTTTTACATGCACTTAAACAGGAAAATTATTATCTTGCCATCGAAAGCAATGGTTTGGGCACAGTAGACCCGCTTATCGACTATATAGCCCTGAGCCCGAAATTTTATTATCGTCACCAATATCCGTTTCCACTACAGCGTCAGGCTGACGAAGTACGCATCGTAGTTGAAAACCATCCGGATTTTCTTACCTTCTGCCAGAACATAGAACAACATATTCAGGCCAGACACTATTTTCTTTCGCCCTGCGAACAAAACAACCAGTTCAATATGCTTACGACATTACAATATCTCGGCAGACTGAATCAAAACCGCCATAATAATAAATGGTTGCTAAGCATTCAGACACACAAACTGGCCAATATAGAATAATATTTCTGCTCATCTATGTATTCTGCCGGCGATTCAAAATCCTTGAAAAAATCCAAATCAGCCTAATATTATTAAAAATAAATTTAAAAATAAAAATCAACATTTTTATTGTAACAATTCATCATTATTGTGCATATTTTGCCAACAATTGTTACAATATAATTAACCAGAGAAATTATTTACTGACAAAATCACGGAGAATATTATTCATGAAATCTCGTAACACTTACGATTTTACCCAGCTGGGTCAGGCAGGGGACAACCAGCAAACCGTTGTTCTGCGCAAAGCTTACAGCCTGCTCGGACTTTCTTTCCTGCCCTGTGCCGCAGGTGCTTACGCAGGTAATTATATAAATTTCTATGCTCTGTTTAGCAATTCATGGCTATCAGTTGTAGCGTTTTTTATTCTCGCTTACGGGCTGATGTTTGCAATTGAAAAAAACCGTTATAACAATCTGGGTATAGCCTTGTTAATGGTTTTTACTTTTGTTATCGGATTTTTCATCTCTCCGCTTTTACAACTTGCTGTGGCTTCTGCTGTCGGATCACAAATTGTAGGTATGGCAGCATTAATGACAGCGGCCGTATTTTTTACCATGGCAACAATTGCTCATCGTTCCAAATCTGAAATGAAAGGTATTGGTCAGTTTCTGGTTGTTGGAGCAGTTGTTTTAATTATCGGTATGATTCTGAATATGTTTATGCATTTACCGGTTTTGTCACTCACTATCGCAGCCGGTTTTGTCATTTTCAGTTCACTGATGATTATGTGGCAAATCCGTACTGTTATTGCCGGTGGTGAAGACAGTGCAACCAGTGCAGCACTCACTCTGTTTGTCTCTTTGTACAATATCTTTACCAGTCTGATACAAATTCTGCTGGCTATAATGGATAACCGCTAAAATACATACCAAATACAAAACTGCCTGAACATCTGTTAAGTTCAGGCAGTTTTTATTTTTGCAAAATCATGTACACCCAATCCACAGCCATATTATTTACCTGCAACCACGTTTAACATATTATTCTCTTATATAATGCCTTTTATATAACCAACCAACATGAACGAAACTATTCACTGGACAGAAAACGCACAAAACATGCAGGCAGACTGGGGAGGCGACAGCCGCCAACCCGCTCCGAAACACATTCAGGCTATCACTCAGATCAGCGCTGAACAGGCGATTCAACTAATGCGTCAGCATACTGCATTGCTCTGGCGCGGTGATTATCATCAGGGTAAACAACTACTGGCTGCGATTAAAAAACGTGTTCGCAGTAAAGCCCGTATTCATACTGATTTTCATAAACATCGTTTGCAACAGGCTCAGCACAGCCGCCTGTTTCAGCTTCTATTAGTAGAGATTCAACCTCAGGGCATACTTAACAACAGTCGCGCACCAGACATTGCAGCTGCTCTGAACGACGTATTCGGCAAACCCAATCAGAACACCCTACTTCTGCCATTACATCTGTTATTAGGTTATATTGGCGCTTACGAGTGGCATAAAACTGGTGTTTCCATTCCTGCATTGCAAGGACAAAAAATCCATGTTCCTTACGGTGTATTTTCGCCCGTACGCGGTGAATATCTTGAACTGGTTGCCCATGCAGCACTTCCCTCTGCCTGTCAGACAGCATGGGACATAGGAACCGGCAGTGGCGTACTGGCTGCTATACTCGCACAGCGTGGAATACCTGAAATCATTGCAACAGATAATAACCCGCGCGCCATTGCATGCGCACAAGCAAATATAGAGCGTCTGGGTTTAAATAAACAAATTCATATTCAGCATACCAGCCTGTTTCCTGAGGGTAAGGCCGATCTCATTGTCTGCAATCCTCCATGGTTACCTGCTAAGCCAAGCAGCGATATAGAAACCGCACTCTATGACCCCAACCATCAAATGTTGAAAACATTTCTGGAAAATGTCAGAAACCACCTCTCAGCAAACGGGCAGGTATGGCTGATTATGTCCAATATAGCTGAACATCTGGGCTTACGCACCTCAGAAGCCTTACATCAATGGATAGAAGCAGCAGGGTTAAAAATTATTCAGAAAATCGATACCCAACCTACACATCAAAAAGCCCGGGAACAACATCATCCACTTTCCTATGCCCGTAATCGTGAAATCACTTCTTTGTGGCAATTGGGCATTCAATAAAACAGGTGTTTGCATAGTAATGCAAACACCTGTTTTATTCTTCATCGTACATACAGACAAAAAATCTATTCACAGACATAAGCTATAATTTAGTAAACTTAATATCACTGGAAACCACTTCCATCATCCAGCTCGCCCTTAACATACAAATTATTGATTTATTTATAATTACAAGTCATAAATATCTTTTTCAGATATATCACCATTGCCTGGCGCCAAATTGAAATTAATTTCAGTTTGTAAGAAATTCAGTTGAAAAGCATATATTTTAATTACTAATCCAAACACATATTGCAAAAACCTTCTGCTTTAATCAATATCTGCTTCATCATTTTTATTACTCTAAACACCATCTGTATTCTTTACCCGCAGATACAGTAAACCTTTTACTTAAACTATCTAAATACAATTCCAGATAATTACAGATATACTTAAATATTGAGTATAAATATACAACTGAATTCAAAGCTGAAATATATATCAATAAAACATCTAAAATTTTGTATTAATTACTTATTACATTTCTATTACTTCCTGCTATTTATCTTTGAATAAAACATTGATTGCAGTAAGATATATTTTTCATTCCGAGTATATGAACAAAACCATTTCTTCATTGTATGATTTATCTTATTAAGAGATCATCAATTTAAATACACCACATCATTATGCATTACTTAATTGTTATTTGTTTGCTCACAGCATCCAATCTGGTCATGACTACAGCATGGTACTGGCATATTAAACCCAATAATTACCAATTTCCGCTTTGGCAGATTATTTTGATTAGCTGGGGAATTGCTCTATTTGAATATTGTCTTGCAGTGCCGGCCAATCATCTGGGGGCACATTGGGGGATAAAACCATTTCAACTGAAGATTATTCAGGAAGTAGTGACACTGGTCGTATTTACCCTGTTTGCGATTCTTTATTTAAAGGATGAGTTCAGACTTAACTATTTAATCAGCTTCGGCTTTATTCTTGGTGCAGTATATTTTGCTTTTAAACGCTAATCTGTAAAACCGCCGCCTGAACATCCAAATTTTTAAGGACGCAATCGCGTCCTTTTTCAAACACAGACTTATATCAAGCTTTAGGTAGAGTTACGCCCGTCTGCCCCATATATTTACCGGCACGATCCTTATAAGAAGTAGCGCACTCTTCATCACTTTCAAAAAACAATACCTGTGCCACCCCTTCATTAGCATAAATCTTTGCCGGTAATGGCGTGGTATTGGAAAATTCCAGAGTTACATAGCCTTCCCATTCAGGTTCAAATGGCGTGACATTAACGATAATACCGCAACGTGCATAAGTGGATTTACCCAGACAAACAGTCAGAACATTGCGCGGGATACGGAAATATTCCACAGTACGTGCCAAAGCAAACGAGTTAGGCGGAATGATGCAAAAGTCGTCTTCAACAGTTACAAAATTACGCGTATCAAAATTTTTCGGGTCTACAATAGTACTGTTGATATTAGTAAAAATCTTGAATTCGCGTGCACAGCGAATATCGTAACCATAGCTGGAAGTACCATAGGAAATGATTTTTTCACCATTTAACTGCTTAATCTGATTAGGTTCAAACGGTTCAATCATGCCGTGCTCTTCACTCATACGGCGTATCCATTTGTCTGACTTAATACTCATGACAGTATCCTTAATAAATTTAGCGCATTATACCGAAGCCAATGCCATAGTTGCAGGCAAATTGCGACTATTTACGCCGTTTTAAGCCATTATTCCGGTAACCAGCCACCCAAATGATGCACCAGCTCAGCAAGCAAATCGCCTAAGGCTTCTGCCATCAGTATTTGTGATGCAAAGGTTATACTTTGCATATCGTCTCCCTGCCCTGCAGCTTCCTCCTGAATCACATCCAGAAACTGAATACGTTTAAGAGTAAAATCCTGCGTCAGCACAAAACGTACTCTGTCCTGCCAGCATAACCCCAGTTGAGTAACAACCTTACCATTTTTGACCAGATTAACCACTTCCTCTGCGGTTAAATCCTGATGGCTGATACGAACTACTGGCGCAGCATCACCCAGTCCTTTGAGTTCACAATCACAGTCCAGCTCAAAATGACCGGCTGCATCTCCTCTTAACAGCCATTCCGTCATCAGACTGCCAGGAGACTGCTGAGTGCGTGGCAGCTTCGCTTCCAGTCCGCCCAGTGCCTCACGTAATTTCGTAAGCAACATTTCAGCACGATTGGCATTGGCCTGATTAATCATCAATAAGCCGCGCTGAGTATCAATAATGGCTTCTGTTTTACCACTTTTAGTAAAAGCACGCGGTAACAAATCATCGGTGATGGTTTCTTTCAGCTCCATCTTCTCCTTACGCCCGACATTCCGCCCCTCAGCTTCACGAATCTCATTAATTTTTTCGTCAAGAATATCGCGCACAACGGCTGCCGGTAATACTTTTTCTTCTTTTTTGAGCGCAATGCGCCATGTATTCTGTGCCGGAAATACCATCTCAGGGCTAAACGATACAGGGCTGGCAAAACCAATACTGTCCCAATCCAATCCCATACACGGCTTAAACTGAGCTTCGGTCAGCTTATCAACTAAAGTTTCTAAATTCGGCAGATTGTCTTTATTGAGCGGATAAATACTTAATTGCTTAAACCACATGCGTAATTTCTTTCACAGCCAACTAGGAAATGAGTGATTATACGGCAGCCGGCACACAATATGGAAAACAATAAACCGGCTTTTAAACAGCTTTCTATTTAATTATTCATTCAGATTTATAATCAATAATCCTATCTGCAATACTTATATTGATAAATATAAATATTTAATATAAATCTCAATCAAAGAATTTATTTTGTCATAGATAATCAAAGATATGAATCAGTAATGAAAATAATCTTAGGTGTTTTCCAATACTGACTGAATTTACGTCATATAATAACCATATTCTGAACATTTTTTAAATTCACTGCTGATTATCAGCATTCATATATGCCGGCAAGATGCGAATAAATCCAGCTGAGTTTGGTATTCACTGGTTTTCACATCCATTAGTCCCAGTACTGAATGAAAAATATTATCATGTGAAAATTCTTGCTGATGCGCATGCCGGCGTAAGCAGTTCATATCCAGATTACTGATCTCGGCAAAATCATGGTTTGCCCAGAACAGCATAGGTACACGGGTTTGCTCTTCCGGTGCAATGGCATAGGGTGTTGCATGCAGATATATACCGTTTTCACCCAAAGATTCTCCATGATCAGAAAAATACCACATCGCACTGGCCAGACCGGATTCATTTTGTAATAACTTAATTATTTCTGCCAGTATATGGTCTGTATACAGCACCGTATTATCATATGTATTACGCAATTGCTCCCTTGTACATTGCTGAATCTGATTCGTATCACACGTCGGTGTAAAGCGCCGGAATGCCTCAGGATAACGCTGATAATAAGCGGGACCATGACTACCCATTGTATGTAATACCAGTACAGCATCATCAGGCATATTAGTAATCATATCGTGTAAATTAATTAACAGGCTTTCATCCAGACAACCATCACTATTACATTTCAAATTCGGAGCCCAGTCCCGCACATCCAGATGACGGATGCGGTCACATACACCTTTACACCCGCCATCATTATCACGCCAGCTTACCGCAACTCCTGAACGTTGCAAAACATCCAGCAGCCCTTCCTGATGTTTTGCCAGATTAGCCTGATAATGCTGGCGTGGCATATTCGAGAAAAGACAGGGTAAAGACACAGCCGTTGCTGTACCACACGAACTAACCTGAGGGAAATTGACAACCTGATTACCCATAGCAGCAAGCTCTGGCGTAGTCTGACGCGGATAACCATTCAATCCCCAATTCTGAGCGCGCGTGGTTTCACCCATCACCAGTATCAATAACCGCTTATTCCCATGACGCTGATGACTGGCATCCAGTCCTATGCGTTGCAAAGGCTGATGAGCATCATATGTGTTATAAGCTGTTTTTGCTGCTGCTCCGACAAAATTTGTGGGCACTATTAAATGATTCACAGTTTTATTATTTCGGAAAAAAGAAATATAACTGCCATACGCAAGCAGAATAACTGTAAAAACCGTAATCAAAGAAGCAATTATGACAACAATTCGTTTGCCGAATTCACGATACCATGGTTTTGTATAGTGAATATTAACACCCCAGCAATACCACTGCGCCGGCAATAAGCCGGTAATGCCCAGCCACATCCAGAATTGAGGCGTCAGCCAGGCACCGGCTTCACCTATATTAGTTTGCATAATGTTTTGCAGCATATTGGCATCAAAATAAATATGCTGCATCATCACTGCATAGCTTACAGCTGAACCCAGCAACAGAAGCAATGGCACCATCAACCGATGTAAATATGGCCAGAATAACAACTGCATACAAAAATTCATTGCTGCCAGCATCAGAACAGGCACGGTAAACCAGAAAATAACATTATTTTTCAGGGTTACATGCTGAAACAGATAGCTCCAGAAACCTACATTAAATATCAATAAGACATAAATACTGAGCAATAATATGGCCCGATTGCTGCTTAATACCCATTTCGACTGCATCATCAGCCCCTGTTAACTAAACAGCGGCAAGTGTAAAAAAACAGCCTTAAGTGAAGCTTAAGGTAAACCATGCCAATAAGAGGCGTCATTGTGGTACGGTAATTAATATGTCTGCAAAGTACTAATTTGTACTTATCAGGAGCCCGAAATGAGCCAGTCATGGCATGACGAACAACATTTTTCTAATCGTAACAATTGGTTACGCGCAAGCGTTCTTGGCGCTAACGATGGACTGATTTCCACTGCCAGCCTGCTAATGGGGCTGGCAGCAGCGGATCCGGATCAGCATACCTTGCTTATATCCGGTATTGCAGCACTTGTTTCAGGTGCTGCCTCTATGGCTGCGGGAGAATATGTTTCCGTTTCCAGCCAGCGCGATACAGAAGCAGCTGATTTACGCAAAGAACTGGACTCACTTATCCGATATCCGGAAATAGAACTGGAAGAGCTGGCTAATATTTATCGTCAGCGTGGTTTAAACAAAACACTTGCACAACAGGTTGCCGAAGCTCTAACCAAACATAATGCCCTTGAAGCCCACGCCCGTGAAGAAATCGGTATCACCGAAGTCAGTAAAGCCAATCCGCTTCAGGCAGCTTTGGCTTCCGCACTGTCTTTTGCTTGCGGTGCTTTGTTACCAGTATTACTATCTCTGTTAAGCTCTACCGTATGGCTGATGAGCATACTGTCTGTTACCACCATAGCCGGTCTTGGTATTCTGGGCTGCATATCAGCACATCTGGGCGGAGCTCCCAAACGTCCGGCTGTAATCCGAATCGTCATATTAGGTGCACTTGCACTGGCCTTTACCAGCATGATAGGTCGGATTATTGGTATCACTATATGAAAAAATATGCGTATACTGATTCTTGAAGATGACAGAGACATTGCTGACGGCCTTACTGCCGGTCTGAGCCAGCAAGGTATGGCTTGCGATATTTTTGCATCCGGCCGCCTTGGAGAACAGGCATTAAGTGTAGCGCCATACGATGCTGTAATACTTGATTTAAGTCTGGCGGAAAGAGATGGTATGGACGTTTTAAGCCATTGGCGCAGCAAGAATCTCAGCACACCGGTTTTGATTCTCACCGCCCGCGATGCCCTGCCCGACAGACTTGCTGGTCTGAATGCCGGTGCTGATGATTATTTATGTAAACCTTTTGCGCTTGATGAAGTGATTGCACGTTTGCATGCGCTTATTCGTCGCAGTCAGGGCATCAGTCAGACCGAAATTAACTTCGGGCAGCTGAGTCTGAAACTTAACTCCTGTCATGCCTGCCTGTATGGCAAACCACTTAATCTTACCCAGCGTGAATGGCTGTTATTACAGCTACTCGTCACTCATCCGCAACATGTTTTCAGCCGTGCTCAAATCGAAGATAAACTGTATAGCTGGGAACAGGAAGTCGAGAGCAATGCCATAGAAGTACACGTGCATCATTTACGTAAAAAAATCAGTACAACCATTATTCGTACCCGGCGCGGACTTGGCTATCAGCTCGGAGAGGCACCTTGAAGCCAACCACTGCTATTAGTCGGCGCTTAATTATCTATCTTGGTATCACCCTGCCACTTCTGTGGATTCTGACAGCCATCATTAGCGCAGTGGCGGTAATGCATGAAATCAATGAAGCCGGTGATACACAGATGAGTCAGCTGGCACAGCGATTATTACATACACCGATCAACCTCAATTCCAGCCAATATCCCGCTTTACCATCTATTCCAAAACCACAGCGCGGACTTATTGATGCCAAAGAATCCGGATACGCCATCTGGTATAAAGGTAAACTGATTAATGCCGATGAAACAGGCCAGTCTATTCCCTATCAACCAAATTATCAGGGATTTATCAATCAGGGATACTGGTGGCAAAGCCATGCATGGCGTATTTTTTATCTGAACAGTCCTCAGCAGCAACTCAAAGTAGCCGTATCATTCAGTATGCACGAACGTTTGCAAACTGTATTGCGTGCAGTATGGTCACAACTGGCAGTATCTATACTTGCTCTGCCGCTTTTACTATGGCTGATTGCATGGAGTGTACGCCGTGGTACACAGCCACTTCAGACACTGGCACAAACTCTGTACCATAGAGAACCGCACAGTATTACACCTCTTTCTAATATTGCACCTACCGAAATTCTGCCTATTATCAATGCATTGAATGATTTATTTCAGCGTATAGAACAATCTCGCGCACGTGAACTGCGCTTCACAGCAGATGCAGCACATGAACTGCGCAGCCCGTTAGCCGCACTTAAAGTACAAACAGAAGTACTGGCACTTACCAGCCTGAACGATGCTCAGCAACAGCGTGTACGCAACATTGAACACAGCATCGACCGCACTAGCCGCTTAGTCGATCAGCTTCTTACTCTTTCCCGTCTTGATCCACTTACCGAGTTACCCCATACCGAAGCAGTTAACTGGACAGATATTACCAATGACGCTATAGAGAGTGTCAGCTTGCTGGCACGTGAACGCCAGTGTCGTATCCTACGGCAATTTAATACTGATGAGGCGGCAGTATTACCTATTTGCGGTGACTATACCCTGCTGACTATTCTTATCCGTAATCTGCTTGATAATGCCATTCGCTATAGTCCTGAACACAGTATTATTAATTTAACCCTAAACACAAACTCTATCAGCATTACTAATTCCTGTAATGATATTGCCTCGGAAAACCTGAAACGTCTGCGTGAACGCTTTTTCCGGCCGGCAGGGCAAGAAAGCAGTGGCAGTGGCTTGGGGCTGTCCATTGTTGATGGTATTGCCCAGCTGCACTGGCTGCAAATGGAATTAGATATAGTAAAGATTAGAAAGTATAAAAATGAAACTATTAATTTCCAGGTTAAACTGCAACAAAAAACATCATAATACAATAATAATAATATTAACTAAGGATTTGTTTGTAAGATGGTGGGGCTTTTAGCTAATGTTTGCACTATTCTCTCAGCAACAGACTTGTTAATCGGCGCCCAAAATTTATATAAACGAACCAAATCTTATGTTAGGCGATTTTATTCACTCGACCAAAGAAAATATAGGCAATAACAGCAATAACACCAAATACAAGAGATACAAAAAACATTACATGGTAAGCATTGTTTACTGAAATTAATTGAGCTTGCGTCAGGTAGATAAGTATTCCTGATAATACTCCCCCAAATGCGCCGCCAATCTGCTGTACAACACGCGTGACAGCACTCGTGTCCTTAATTTGATTTTTATCACAAAACTCGAATGGAGAAGAGAGAACAGCAATCGTGGCGATGCCTAATCCGGAGCCTCGTACCGTAAAACCGATGATTTCAGAGGCGTTTCCACCAACTTGAATTATTAATATACTGATTGCTGATATTATTAATCCTACACCAATAATTAGAAATGAATTTATCTCACTTAGAGATTTATAAATAAATTTTCTAGCCAACCAGGCACCTACACCTTGCAGGGCAAGCAGCATACCAATATATGTAATAGATATATTATCCTTTATTGCTTGTATTAAAGGAAAAAAAATCATAAAACCAAAAAAGATAAGCGACGTCAGAAACCCCATCATTATTGACATTGAGTATTTAGGGCTATTAAATGCACTTAAATCGATCAGTTTACTGTCTGACTTGTTATTAGTAATAAGCGAAACCATCATCAAACCAATACCGAAAACCAGCATAATAATATTAGAAATATCAAAAAAATGCCCAGATGCGATATTTTTAATAGAGATAAAAAATAGAATTAAAGAAATTAAAAATGTCAAAAATACATAAATATTCATATTGTATTTAGACGTTTTATTAGCAGGTATTGTCGTCCTGCCAAAGAAAAAAGCCACAAGTACTAAAGGTATATTGATAAAAAAAGCTATTCTCCAATTTAACTGTTCTGATATGATTGCTCCAAAAGCTGGTCCTAATGCAGGGGCAAAGACTGACGGAATAGCAATCAATGCCATAACCGGCTTTAGTCTTTCCTTACCAAAATAAGTCGCTATTGTGGATTGAGTAATTGGAATTAATATTCCTGCACCAAAACCTTGTAGACATCTAAACAGAATCAAAGACACCAGATTATATGAAAATCCAACCAATATAGAACCTACAAGAAAAACAAAAATTGAGCATATCCATGCTTTCTTGAGTCCAAAATTTTCATGTATATAAGGAGATAGTAATATACCCGCAGCACAAGCCAGCATATATACAGTAACAGCCCATTGTATATAAGCATAAGAGACATTAATGTCATTCGAAATTGAGGATAAAATAACATTAACAACGCTGCTATCCAGTAATGGCAATATACTAGATAGCGTCATAGCAAACACTAACTTTCTTTCTTCGGCTGCCAGCTCAACTGATTGTGCCATGTCAAACTCTCTCTAGAGATTAATAAATTTGAAAATACCCAATAAATTTGTATAAAAAACTATTATTTTGCTCATCTACAACTTATCTATTTATTGCTAACTTGTTATCTTCAATACAATTATTAGGACTTCAGGATAGCCAGTAGAATAGAGTTTTACTAACCAATTTAAGCCACAAAATATCCCATCGGGGCCATATAAATGAATACTCCACTCATTTCTCCACAGATCGCTTCTTCTGATAGCGAACCGATGATCATATCGACAGTCAGCCACTCTTCACAAAGAGTGACACAACGTCATGGTCATTCGAGAGGACAATTACTCGGCACATTACAGGGTTTAATTTCAATTGAAGCAGAAAATTGTCAATGGGTAGTGCCCGCAACTCATGGTGTCTGGATACCTCCGAATGTACAGCATAGTCTTCTTGGATCACATGGACCATTCGAAGGATGGAGCATCTATATACAAAAAAAAGCATGTACTAAACTACCTGTCAAACCATGCGTTTTAGAATTATCTGACTTACTGCGTGAAGCAATTACACGAACCATGTCATGGCATAATTCAGAACTGGAACCGGAACAGAAGCGATTAATTGCCGTAATCCTTGACGAGATTAGAACAATGCCTCAAGTTGAGCTAGCACTTCCAATGCCAAAAGATATGCGTCTGTTAAAAATCGCTTTAGCTTTGTGTGATAATCCTGGTGATGATAGAAAACTTAACGACTGGGGCATTTGGGCTGGCATTTCCCGACGTTCATTAACACGTCGGTTTACAAATGAAACTGGGTTTAACTTCACAGAATGGCGTCAGAAACTGCGCATGTTAAAAGCGTTAGAATTGCTTGCTGCCGGAAAACCTGTCACAGAAATATCTTTATATTTAGGTTATGACAATATTAGCGGGTTTATTTCTATTTTCCGACGAAATTTCGGGATCACACCGGGAAACTACCAAAAAGCCATGAGAAATCGTCTCTCATATCGAAACTGTACTCACACTACTATCTAAAATAATAATCATATTAATAAGTAAATTAACCAAATAAATCTCTACAGAAAAGTATATTCGCTTTTTACTTATTGCAATGCATAATTATCGTCACTCTTAAGCACAACAACTTCTCATTCGTAAATTTAAAGTATAAACTTGCTGGCACGTGAACGCCAATGTCGTATCCTGCGGCAATTTAATACTGATGCGGCGGCAGTATTACCTATTTACGGTGACCATACCCTGCTGACTATTCTTATCCGTAATCTGCCTGATAATGCCATTCGCTATAGTCCTGAACACAGTATTATTAATTTAACCCTAAACACAAACTCTATCAGCATAACTAATCCCTGTAATGATATTGCCTCAGAAAACCTGAAACGTCTGCGTGAACGCTTTTTCCGGCCGGCAGGGCAAGAAAGCAGTGGCAGTGGTTTGTGGCTGTTTATTGTTGATGGTACATAGATTATAATTATGCTTAAATGGTTTTAAACATAACAAAAGTATCAAGGTTAAATTTCAAACGACTATAAAATATAAGAAATTTATAATATGACCAATTATATAAATTTAATTTATGTAAAAATATTTAACAATTAAAATGAACGTGTAATTTGGACATGCGTGAAAACCTTATACATTGATCAACTATCGATACACAAAATATTTCTTAAAAAGAATATATTATTTATATTGATAATATAAAATATAATTTTTAAAATTACCAAAAGATATAAATGTACCTACTTTATTTAATATAATAAATTATTTATTGAACTCCAATATAATTGTTTATTTCAGAATTTTGATAAAAATAATTTGCAAGAATCTACTTTTAACTTTTTCATTTAGTAAATTGTAATATGAATATTATTCTTAATTTAGTCAAAATAGTAATATATTTACATATATAAGCTATTGAGATATTATACGTAATTTACAGAATATAATACAGCAATATTGTTGGTACATATACATGTTTAAGCGGATACTATCATTTAAAGTTATTAAATTATTGGGGATTACTCTTTATATTAAGACAATTAAATCAGCAGAGGAATATGGTTAAAAATTTCCCTTTTTAAAAATAATATATTTATTTTTGAATATAAATATTCACTCGAAAATATATCAAAAAATATTTGTATAAGTTTTGACTTAATATCAGCGAATGATGGTTGGGATAATATGTTACCTGCTAAATATACACTTTCAATTGGTATAATTACTTATAATAATCCTATTGAGGAAATTGAACGAAATCTGGAGGCAATTTATAGCCAGCAATATTCTCAAAATAAAATTCACATAATAATAAGAAATCAGGGAAATTACCACACTTTGGAAGAAATACTTCTTCTTATCCAACAAAAGCAGTGGACTAACATTGATGTTTATCATGGAGAAAATATAGGATTTGGTGCTGGCCATAATGATATTTTTTCAAGGGTATCTTCAGATTCTAAAGCTTATATTTGCTTGAATCCTGATGGATTTTTACATCCGGCAGCTTTGACTGAATTAGTTAACATAGCTGAATATAATAACTGGCATGGTATATTTGAAGCAATTCATGAACCAATAATGCATCCTAAAAGTTTTAATCATAATACAGGAGAAACAGATTGGTGCTCTGGTGCCTGTATGCTTATTCCAGTTGATATTTACCAAAAAATTAACGGTTTTGATAAAGATTTTTTTCTATACTGTGAAGATGTTGATTTTTCTTGGCGAGTTAAAGCAGCGGGATATAAATGCTTTACATGTACAAAAGCCTTATTTTTTCATTATGCTATGGATAGAAAAGATAGGGAATTAGAAATATGGAAATCTGCGACATTGATAGCACATAAATGGCGCTCAGTCAAATTTAAAAATTTCGCCTTAAATCAATGGAAAAAACGTTTAGATTTATCAGATATAGATTTAAATGAACAATTAATTAATGTTCAACAACACACTGTAGATGAAGTCATGAAAGCAAATCCGGATTTTAAAAACGGTTTAAACTTCTCTAAACCGATGTGGAGATAATAATGAAAAAAAACGATTTAATTTCAATTATTATACGTACTATGCCAGGACGAGAAAAATTCTTGGATAAATGCCTGTTTATTTTGTCAGGTCAGATACACAAAAATATTGAACCAATTATTGTAGTACAAAAATTACAAAATGATGATTCTTTAGAAAAAATTGAGTCTATAGTTTCTATATGGAAAAATTATTTTAAGTGTTTTAAACTACTTAGTCATACAGCTAATCATGATGCTCGCTCTCACAGCCTAAATTTAGGAATGCAAGCAGCTACAGGACGTTATTTAGCTTTCCTTGACGATGATGATAAAGTTTATCCTGATCATTATTCCAATATGATTGGCAAGTTGCAAACAAGTACTAATGCATGGGCCTACTCCGATATTATTTTGGCAACATATAATATAAACAATCAATTGATATCCAGATTAACGCCGTTTAAAAAAGATAGATATTCATTTATTACACATCTCCAAGGTAATTTTATTCCCATTCATAGCTTTGTCATAGATAGAAATAGAGCGCAAGATATAGGCTGGGTAGACGAATCCATGGATAAAAATGAAGATTATGAGTTTTTATTACGTCTTGCATATCACTATGAACCTCTTTATGTCGAAAAATATAGTGCTGAATATAGTGTACGTTCTGATGGAACCAATACTATAATAAGTACAGGTTCATCTGTGACAGAATTATATGAAAAAAAACAAAAGTGGAATGAAGCTGAATTAAAATTAAATCAAAAAAAGATTCAGAACTTTGGATGGTGGATAAAAGAAGTTGAGTCATTATCTTCACAACACCTACATTTAGGTGTACGAATTAATTATAAGGGTGCAAAGAATAATTTAAAAAATATATATAAATCAATTTCTTGGAAATCAATTAGAATTTTAAAAAAAATAAATTGGAAACTACGCGGACGTAAGAAAAAAAGGGATATTGTACCTAAAGATGATTTACAAGCAGTAGAAATATTACTCAAAATATACTCATCTAAAAGTTGGTTGATTATTTCCCCTTTATATGCAATTGAAAGCTATCTAAGAAAATTTTAAATAATATGGTATTTATTTGAATTTTTGAAAATTAATTAAATACGATGATTTATTTAAAGAAAAGTGTTTTAAAATTATTTAGGTTATAAAAGTTTAATTAATTATAATGGTGATAAAAAAGATTTGAATAAGATAATATAAAACCTCTATAGGAAACATATATTAAGTTATATTATCTATCTATTTTTATCACCACCAACTACTTTATTGCTTTGAAATGTCTAAATGATCAATAGTAGCTGATACTATAAAATAAGGCAAAAATAATCAAATAAGTAAAAATAATATTTATAAATAAAATTCATTCATTCATTATAATTTTAATATATCAAGCATTTTTTATGGTATCGCCATTTAATATCATATATTACTTTTCCAATATATAAAATAAAGAACAATAAACTGAACAACTAAAATTTTACTTATAGCTTCAGATGATAAATTTTATAAAAAATATAAATTATACTATAAAGGGCTATTAAAACTATTTATTTAAAATAATATATTTACCATTAATATGCTATAAACGTTTTCAATATTTTCTCAAATTGATTTGAGTATAGTATTTTTGTTAGTTGATTTATGCATATACAAATCAACTATCCCCAAGAAATAAAAAGTATTTTGAAATTAAATATATATTTCAACTATTAAGTAAAGTATATTAACCAGATAACATGCAATACAACACATACATTTTATTTAATTCAATAATATATAAGAATTAAGCTGCATCAGAACCGTCATTCTGATACAGCTTGCAGAGTTTAAATCTGTCAACTTTGTAGCCTGATTGGCCTAATCAGGCTACATTTGTACTTACCTTTTCAGATAAGGTTCATTTATTGTTCACGAATTACCCGGTAAGTTGGCTGATTTTCATCGATTTCGATTTTTTTCAGCTTGTCACAACTGGGTGTACCGGCGAAGTCTTTAAATGGCGACTCCTGCTCATTTTTACAATTTTGTTTTAGGCGAATTTTATCAAATTGTGAAGGTTTATATGCAAAAGCATTGCTAAATGAAAAAGATAACAGTAATGTTAAAAGAATACATGTTAAATCAGTTTTCATTTTATGAATTCCTTCTCAAAGAGAATAAAATTTAACCTATACAACTTTTATTTACTATTTAAATAGTCCCAAATATAAGACAAACTTTCTCTGACTTGAAAGTTATTAGTATCACTTCCTTGATAAATGGCACGATAATTACCATAATCAATTACTTTATTAACCATATTTCTGTTAATAAGTGCTTTACACCCATTAGCTGCAGTAACAGTAAAATAAACCATATTTTCACCTTTGTAAATAAATATATAATAATTGATATGTTGTTTAAACAACAAAAAATATTATATCATAAAATATTTATTTATACATAGATTTAACTAAATTTAACTATTTATCAATTTTTTATGAATATATCATTAATTGATTTTTATTTTTATAAAATTTATTCAAATAAATTTTATCATTTAATTTGTCTTTTTAAAAACAAAGCAAAGTAATATCGAAGTTGACAATATAATAATTCTGATAAAGAGATATTTCTTGTAATAATTAAAACTGTTAGAATTACTTTTCATACTTGTGAAAATGATATATGTTTATACAAATTGTAGTATCATATACACACTAACACATATTCATGCGCCTATCGTCTAGAGGCCGAGGACACTACCCTTTCACGGTAGCAACCGGGGTTCGAATCCCTGTAGGCGTGCCATTCGTTCTTACTATGAACCGCTTTTGCATTCATAATCCGTTTAGGTAAATAGTTTATAACTATTTCATCATCAAATACTTCAATACTCTCTATAAATGATTGTAATAAAATCCTTATTTTTCGTGCAATTTTTATATTTGTTATGATATCCCGCAGGGCTTTAACAGCTGAATCAATTTTAATACCAGATGGCTCCACAAAGACAGGCTCAGCAGATATTTTTTCTGTTCAATTAATAGCGCTCTTTCTGTTTCATCTTAATTTGATATTTTTTTCATAATTGAACTTACTTCATCTGAACCGTTCTCAATTGCATTTATTAACGTATCACGTTTACGCTTGACATCGTTCAGTTTATTTTAATGAATTCAATTTGTTCTTTTTATTAAGAATTTTTAAGCATAGATATTAGGCATTCTTTATATTTTATTTAACTATATTTTAAATAAATAAAATATTCTTAACATGAAAACTCAAATTTATACTATACTTGATTAAGTTGTATTTATTTAATAAATTGATTAATCTTTAGCTATATAACTTACTGTTTGGTTAACGAAGTATTAAGACATTAATTGATTAGAAATATATTGGTTTCCATTTTTAACACATTTTAATAATACCGAATATGGATTTATTAAGGTATTAATTATGAATAAACAAACACCAAAGGCTAAACCATTAGGTCGTTGTCCGTTTTGTTATAAAAAAATCCGAGCAACAATTTTAGTTAAAAATAAATTTAGAAGAGATATGTGTAAATGTCCAAATTGTGGAAAAATCATTTATGTTTGCAGAAACTTTGTATGTAAAAATTATGCAGCGGGAGGGAAATATTATGATTTTGAGCTTTGTCCTAGGTGTGCAGCGTTTATTTTAATAATCCTTGAGGCAACCGGCTAGTTAAGTTGTCCCCGCATTTCTGATCAAGTACGCTGGTCGGTATCAGTTTCAAAGATCAGCATCCGGTAAGGCAAATGCTGCAATGTTGTTATATGTAAATTACCGGCATAAATCAGTTTAATTTTCACAATACCTAGCTGATTTTTTCTTTAGTATATAAAACCTACTAACTCACGGTACTTGTAACTTCTTTGCTCACCTGCTAGCTCCCTGTCAACGTGGCACCAGGTGCGGAATGCATCCGCTGTGCATTAACAATAGAAAATAAAAATTTCCCAGTCTCCAGACTGATAATGTGAATATCAAAATTTACTATAATAAAAGAGATATTATTACAACAAATATAATGAATTTAGAAATCAGAGTTAGTTGAAATATTAATTTTCAATAACAGTTTATTGGGCAATGTGTTCAATTATTACTGTATTCATTTTTATAATAATATTCGTTACATAAAAAATTATTCTCTATAAGGCTATATTAAAAATACTAATAAAATATCTATTCAAGAAAAATTTATATGATTTTATATTAACATTAGATATTTTCGAGATAGCTAGTATTGAAGCTATTTTTTTATTTTTCTTAAGTATGATGGCATATAAATATACTGTAGAATTATTTTATTTAGGTCTATATAACTCAGAAGATGTACAAAAAACAGCGCTTTTTACGCGCTGTTTTTATTAATTAACTGTTATTTTTTTATTATTTGCCGTACCAGAATTGCCATAAATGAGATAAAGAGAAGTAAACCTAATAGTTCTCCAATTTTATCCCAGCCCTGCAAATTCAAAGCCAGCGGAGATTCGCCGCCACCCAGAGCAATAGACGCAACAATTACCATAGCCATTACTACACCTACGATACTTTCACCGACTATTAATCCGGCAGCCAGTAATGTACCACGACGATCTGTGGCTTTAACCTCTTTCTCCTGAATAGCTGGATTAGTATGGCGCTTTTTGATATAACGCAAACATAAATAGGATAATACTGTTCCGATAAAGATTGGCATATTGACGGAAGCCGGCAGATAAATACCCATACCCACTGCCAGCGGAGGTACACTCCAGCCCGGACGAAGATATTTGACCACCACATCAAGCATAATCAGGAATACACCCAGAAATACGCCTGCTCTGATGTATGCCCATTCCAGATTGTGAGAAAAAATCCCTTTGGCAATAGTGGTCATCAGAGTTGCCTGCGGTGCTGACAGTGCCTGAGCAGCATCCATTCCGGCACGTGGTAAGGCTCCGGTAAAACCATAAGCGTTATACAACAGTTCAAGTACTGGTGAGATTACTATCGCACCAACAATGCTGCCAATAATTAGTGCTACCTGCTGGCGCCACGGGGTAGCCTGAACCAGATGGCCGGTTTTCAAATCCTGCAGATTATCATTAGAAATAGTGGAAATGGCCATAACCACAGAAGCAGTAAATAATGCTAAAGCTGTCATAAACTGATTACCGCCAGCTTGTGCGAAAATACCGCTAGACTGACCAATCACCATGAATACCAGCGATATAATGATGATTGAAACAATACCGATACTGGATATCGGGCTGGAAGAAGAACCAATCAGACCAGCCATATAGCCACTGGCTGCAGCCACAAGAAAACCTATAATGAAGGCCATGATGGTGGCACACGCAACCAAAGCACAGGCCAGTCCGAAAGATATCGGCGCAGTGGCAATAAAGCTGTAAAAGGTAGCAACCAGAATGATCAGAGTAGCCACTACAATCAGCATCATGGTTTTAGGCGATAAATCCTGATTTACCCGCTCCTGTGTCTTGCTGGTTTGTGAATCCGATCCAAAGGCCTGAAAAGAAAGTTTCATGCCTTCAAGCATAGGTTTGAAAAGGGTAATTAATGTCCAGATTGCAGCAACAGCGATGGCTCCGGCGCCAATATAGCGGACTTTGGTTACCCAAAGTTTAATTGCAAAATCCATCATTGAAACATTTTCAGGCATTGCAGTGGTACTGGTGAAATATGGTACGGCTATTCCCCATGAAAAAAACATGCCTAGCAGTACAGCAATACCACCGGTAATACCTACCAGCCAACCGGCACCCAACAAAGCCAGTGAAAAGCCCATGGGCACCTGAAATACGGCTCCGCCTACTTTAAACCAGTAACTGGCACTTTCACTGATTACGCGTAAGCCGCCAGCCAGAAAACTGAAAATACCGGATAAAATACCACCGGTAACAATCTGTTTAACTCCGCTTTGCGGTGAATCTTCATCATTTTCCTGTGGTTGATTGTGGTCACCAGCCTTGAGTATTTCAGCAGCGGCTAAACCTTCCGGATAAGGTAAATCACTATTAACAACCAGTACATGGCGTAAAGGAATGGTGAAAATAACACCAAGAATACCGCCGGCAACGCATATCAAGGTTGTCTGCCAGAATGGAAAACCCTGCCAGTAACCAATCATTAACAAACCGGGCAGAACAAAGATAATTGAAGACAAGGTACCGGCCGCCGATGCCTGTGTTTGTACCATATTGTTTTCAAGAATATTTGAACCATTAAAGCATTTGAGTACAGCCATAGAGATTACGGCAGCAGGTATGGATGAAGCGAATGTCAGGCCAACTTTCAGCCCCAGATATACATTAGATGCAGTAAATATTACTGTGATTAATGCACCTAAGATCATGCCGCGAACGGTAAGTTCGCGATACTGATCGACCGCCGATGAGGTGGTTGAGGGGTGTTGCATGTAATAACTCCATAAAAATGCGACTTGGAATAATAGCAATAATACTAAAATTTCTGGATATTTATTTATCCTTTCACGACCGCAATTTTGGACAAAAAGTTGCATTGTACAAACTCATTTGTAATTTTTCTTTATGTTTAAAGAATTTAATGTAAATTAAGTTTTTTATTTTTATTCTTAGTTTAAATAAGATTAATTTTACTTAATTTCCGGATTCTGATTTCAGTACTTATTTTCTTTTTAACTGTTGGTTGTCAAGCCTATTGGCGATGTCTATACTGAATTTTTTTTCTGGCTGTATATTTGTTATGCTTCCTGTTCTGGTTTTACAACATTCGGATTTACATCTGTGTGATTTATCCCATTTAAACGCAATTATGCCGTCAAATCCGGAATATACATTTGATAATTCTGTGCTGCGGCTGCCGGTTAGTGTTGATTTCGAATTATCTGAATCAGCACAGACTCAGCTGATTGAGCAAAAAATTGATTTTGCTATTTTGCCTGATCAGAGTTTTGCAGACTTAGGATTAATTGTTAGTGATATGGATTCCACTTTGATTACCATTGAATGTGTGGATGAAATTGCTGCCGGAGTGGGATTACAGGCACAGGTTGCGGCCATCACCGAACGCTCAATGCGCGGTGAAATTGATTTTGAGCAATCGTTACGGGCGCGTGTAGCTTTATTGAAGGGTTTACCGGTTGAAGAATTAAAACAGGTTTATGAACATGTACTGAAACTTTCTCCGGGTGCAGAATGGCTGTTGCAGCAGTGTCAGAAACATGCAGTAAAATTCATACTGGTTTCCGGTGGGTTTACTTATTTTACTCAACGGCTGCAGCAACAATACGGGCTTGATTATACTTTTGCTAATCAGCTGGTGATACAAGATAATGTTCTGAACGGAGAGCTGGCAGGCAGAATTATTGATGCTCAGGCTAAAGCTGATTTACTGGTTCAATTCAGAGAAAAACTTGGACTAAACTCAATGCAGGTACTGGCAATGGGTGACGGTGCTAATGATATTCCGATGTTACAGGCAGCCGGTTTTGGAGTTGCCTACCACGCCAAACCGAAAACACAGGCTGCAACGTCTATTAATGTACGCTTTGGCGGTCTGGATGCCGTGCGTAAGTGGTTTCGCTGATTGATAACTGCAGACAGCCGGCAGAACAGTGATAAAACCAGATACAAATTGAATTATAATTTAATAATAATCATTTAGTTAGTTTGCAGATGCTTTCAGGAACACATTTATGTATCCAATAACTGAACCATATCAGTCCGGATTATTGCAGGTTTCTGCAATTCATCAGATTTACTGGGAAGAAAGCGGCAATCCGGCCGGTAAACCAGTTATTTTTTTACATGGCGGGCCGGGAGCCGGAGCCTCGCCTGCATGCCGCAGTTTCTTCAATCCGGAAAAATACCGCATTATTATTATTGACCAGCGTGGATGCGGTCGTTCCCTGCCCTATGCCTGTATTGACGACAATACTACATGGGATCTGGTTGAAGATTTAGAAAAAGTTCGCAGGATGCTGCACATTGAACGCTGGCAGGTATTTGGTGGTTCATGGGGGAGCTCACTGGCACTTGCTTATGCTAAAACTTATCCGCAAAGAGTCAGTGAGCTGATACTGCGCGGTATTTTTCTGTGCCGGCCACATGAAATTACTTGGGTTTATCAGCAAGGCGCAAATCATATTTTTCCAGAAGCATGGGAGAATTATCTCGCACCAATTGCTGAAGATAAACGGCATAATTTAGTAAATGCCTATCATGAGTTGTTATGCCATCCTTATACGGATGAAACAACTCAGCTCAATGCAGCTAAAGCATGGGCCCAATGGGAAAGTAGTATTGTACATTTAGAGCATAATCAGGCTGGTATAGACGAATATAATGATCCGCAGCGTGCCTTGGCAATTGCAAGGATTGAAAATCATTATTTTGTCCATCGCTGCTGGCTGGCAAGCGAATTTGCCTTACTGGAAAATATTCAGATACTGGCTGATACTCCGATTGTCATTGTTCAGGGGCGCTATGATATGTGCACACCGATTGAAAGCGCATGGGAATTGCAGCAGGCTTTACCGCATGCCAGACTGGTAGTCACTATGGCTGGTCATTCTGGCTTTGAACCGGCAAATCAGGCTGCTCTGGTGGCTGCTACCGATGCTTTTGCCAGTTTATAACATTTACTCCGGACATTTCTTGCAGGTCTGAATATATTCAGACCTGTTTTATTATCAGAAATATTATTTTTTAATCAGCATAAATATTTCGAATATTAATTTCTTCCCATACAAAGTATCAATATCTTTTGAAGTTAAGCTATTAGCTCAGCTTCATTAACAACTTCAGTACTTTTACGGCTTGCATTATTTTTTCATTTTACTATCCGTGAGCTTGATTCTGGCCTGTTCTCAGAAAAACCGATAATTCCGAATTTCTTAATTATTCTGTGCTTATCGTATACAAACGCTCTGATTTGATGAATGTTATTAATAATCTGGAAATATCATGCGCAAAAATTAAAACAATTTACCCGGTTCCGCTGCCAGACAGCTGGAAACAGTCTGTATTTCCAGGGTTTTAACCAGTATTAATTTTAGAATTTTATGTATTTGTGATGGAATTAATTCTGACATAATTACTTGATTTATCCATGAATAAAGTTGACTAAAATTGTCGGGTATTAGATAATTCATACATTGTCAATCTGTTTCGAGTTTTGTCATGCGTTTAACCACCAAAGGGCGTTTTGCCGTCATTGCCATGCTGGATTTAGCTATGCATGCGCAATCTGGTGCAGTAAACCTGACTGCAATAAGTGAACGCCAGCGCATTTCCCTGTCTTATCTTGAGCAGCTATTCGGAAAATTACGCCGTGCCGGGCTGGTAGAAAGTATTCGCGGGCCGGGGGGCGGCTATGTACTGAGTCATGATGCTGCTCAGATTAATATTGCAGATATTATCTCTGCAGCGGAAGACACTCTGGATGCTACCGTTTGCGGCGGTCATGCTGATTGTCAGGATGGTTCACCCTGTCTGACACATGACTTATGGGCAAATCTGAATAAAACCATAGACAGCTATCTGCGCGGCATTACTTTGCAATGCATTCTGAATCAGCGAACTTACCATAACAACAGTAATGAAAAAAAAAGCAACCCGGAGCAGCCAGTTACCTTAATTAATCTGCATTAATACTCCGGCGCAGCCATAGATATTTAAAGAGAACACGACAATGACCGTAAAACTTCCTATCTACCTTGATTATTCAGCTACAACACCGGTTGATCCGCGTGTGGCTGAAAAAATGATTCCTTACCTGACGGAATTTTTTGGTAATCCGGCATCCAATAGCCATAGCTTTGGCTGGCAGGCAGAAGAA
Source organism: Snodgrassella sp. ESL0304 (assembly GCF_013344995.1). Lineage (NCBI taxonomy): Bacteria > Pseudomonadati > Pseudomonadota > Betaproteobacteria > Neisseriales > Neisseriaceae > Snodgrassella > Snodgrassella sp. ESL0304. Next base: position 19,009 of record NZ_JAAEDR010000011.1, on the reverse strand, counting down.
GCCGTAGAAAATGCTCGCAATGAAATTGCTGCATTGATTGGTGCGGATTCTAAAGAAATTATCTTCACTTCAGGAGCCACTGAGTCTGACAATCTGGCATTGAAAGGTGCGGCACAGTTTTATGCCAGTAAAGGTAAGCATCTGATTACGGTCAAAACTGAACATAAAGCTATTCTGGATACCATGCGAGAGCTGGAAAGAGAAGGCTTTGAAGTTACCTATCTGGGTGTACAGGAAAATGGTTTGATTGATATGGCTGAGCTGGAAGCTGCTATCCGTCCTGATACAACCTTAGTCAGTGTGATGTGGGTAAATAATGAAATCGGCGTGATTCAGGATATTGCAGCTATTGGTGCACTTTGTGCTGAAAAAGGAGTCATTTTTCACGTCGATGCTGCTCAGGCTACCGGTAAAGTTCATATTGATGTAAAAGCCAATCAGATTGGTTTGCTGAGTATGTCTGCACACAAAACCTACGGCCCTAAAGGAATTGGTGCTTTGTATGTACGCCGCAAACCCCGTGTCCGCCTGAATGCACAGATGCATGGCGGCGGGCATGAGCGTGGTTTCCGTTCCGGCACACTGGCTACTCATCAGATTGTCGGCATGGGTGAGGCATTCCGTCTGGCTCGTCTGGAAATGGATAAAGACAATGCTCATGCTAAAGCACTACGTGACCGTTTTCTCAATGCAATTAAAAGTGTTGAAGAAGTATATATCAATGGTGATTTACAACATCGCGTTTATCAGAATCTGAATATTAGCTTTAATTTTGTTGAGGGTGAAAGTCTGATAATGGCTGTTAAAGATATCGCTGTTTCCAGCGGATCTGCCTGCACTTCCGCAAGTCTGGAGCCAAGCTATGTACTGCGCGCACTGGGTCGCAATGATGAGCTGGCGCACAGTTCTCTGCGTATTACATTCGGACGTTTTACTACCGAAGCCGAGATTGATTATGCTGCTGAACTGATTAAATCCAAAATCGGTAAATTACGCGAATTGTCTCCATTATGGGAAATGCATCAGGAAGGTATTGATTTGAGTAGTGTCGAATGGGCAGCACATTAATCAGCTCAGACTGAAACGATATATTCTGCCCTGCTATATCGCAGGGCTGCACACCAAAAACAGGTTATTTGCTGCGAATATAAAAGCAATTGTAGTTATTCTGGCATCAGAAGAATTGTAAAAGGAACTTATTATGGCCTACAGTGACAAAGTCATTGATCATTATGAAAATCCGCGCAATGTCGGCTCTTTTGAAAAGGGTGACCAGAGCGTAGGTACCGGTATGGTAGGCGCACCAGCCTGCGGCGATGTAATGAAATTACAAATCAAAGTAAGTGATAACGGTATTATTGAAGATGCCAAATTCAAAACTTATGGCTGCGGTTCTGCTATTGCTTCTTCAAGTCTGATTACAGAATGGGTTAAAGGTAAGAGTCTTGATGAGGCTTTGGCTATTAAAAACAGTGCCATTGCTGAAGAACTAGCATTACCACCAGTAAAAATACATTGTTCTATTCTGGCAGAAGATGCTATTAAGGCTGCTGTAGCTGATTATCGAAAAAAACATAACGAGTAATATGATGATTTTTGGCAGTACCGCAAATAACAACGAACCCACTACTGAAAATAATGACAATCAATCGGTTAATGCAGTACGCCTAAACGATATCAGAATGTGTACCAGTCAATTTTGCCTGGAATGCGGTGAATCAATATCATCTGAACATCAGCTTGAGTTTCCTGGTACACGTTTTTGTATTAACTGTGAAGAAAATATTGCCATTAAGCGCTCATTTCTTTCATCTTACAAACGTCGTTTTAATCATAATTGTAAAAAACCTGAAGGTACTGCATAGTAAATTCAGGACAAATTTCCAACAGGTGAGAATATGATTTCTCTGACTGAAAAAGCCGCTAAGCATATTAGCAATTATCTGACCAAACGTGGTAAAGGCGAAGGTATTCGTCTCGGGGTTAAAAACAGTGGCTGTTCGGGTATGGCGTATACTCTTGAATTTGTTGATAACATCCAGCCGGAAGATCTATTGTTTGAACAACATGGTGTCAAAGTATTTGTTGATCCTAAAAGCCATGTTTATCTGGATGGTACTGAACTGGATTTTGTTAAAGAGGGATTACAAGAAGGTTTTAAATTTGCCAATCCCAATGCCAAAGATGAATGCGGTTGTGGTGAAAGCTTTCATGTTTAAATAAATAACCCTGTTGCCGGAATGTCGCAATTCTGCCGGTTGATAAGCAAAATACAGCATTACACCAAATTTTGCGAAAAGCCTGTTTTTCATGTCCGGTATCTTTAGCTTTGACCCAATTTTCACCATAAAGGTGAGCCACATGAACCAATACTTTGCTCTTTTTCAATTACCCGAACAGTTCAATATTGATGATAAGCAACTGGAGCAGAATTATCGCCTGCTGGCAGCACAGTGCCATCCGGATAAATTTGCTGCCAGAAGTGCTTTTGAACAAAAGCAGGCCATGATGATGGCTGCTACCGTTAACGAAGCTTATCGTATTCTGAGCAATCCGCTTGACCGGGCTGCATATTTATTGAAACAACAGGGAATAGATGCGGATGCACCTGAGCATACGCACTTTCCGGCTGAGTTTTTAATGCAGCAGATGCAATGGCGTGAAACACTCGAAGACGCCCGTACAGAAGCTGACTGGACAACACTGAAAGAACTTGCAGCAACTATTGAGCTCGAACAAACCGGCTTATACCAGCAACTGGATGCGGCCTTTATTCAGAATCAGCCGGAAAAAGCAGCAGAATTGGTACGCCTGGGGCGTTTTTTACACAAATTACAAAGTGAAATTCAAGCTGCGCTTCCCTGACATCATCAGAATCAATGTATCAGAGATATGCTTTGATAAAAAATCGAAGTATTAAGTAATATTTAAGAAATCAGGACTAAATTCAGATTATGGCTTTATTGCAAATTGCCGAACCCGGCCTTTCCGCTGTACCGCATGAACATCGTCGTGCTGTAGGCATTGATTTAGGCACAACTAATAGCTTAGTTGCAACCGTACGCAGTGGTTATGCCGAATGTCTCGCAGACGAACAGGGAAGGATTACCCTGCCCTCTGTTGTCCGCTACCAGCAGGATAGCGTACCGGAAGTAGGCACAGATGCATTAAAAGCACAGCGTATCGATCCGGCCAACACCATCAGTTCAGCTAAACGTCTGATTGGCCGTACTCTTGAAGATATCAATAATCAGTCTGAAACCCGTTATCTGCCCTATCATTTTACTAATGATGAACGCATTATCAGCATTCACACCCGTGCAGGAAATAAAACCCCGATAGATGTCTCTGCAGATATTCTCCGTGTTTTGAAAACCCGTGCAGAAAACACACTCGGTGGTGAACTTGCCGGCGCAGTGATTACCGTACCGGCCTATTTTGACGATGCACAGCGCCAGGCAACCAAAGATGCCGCCCGTCTGGCCGGTCTGCATGTTTTACGCTTACTGAATGAACCCACCGCGGCAGCAATTGCTTATGGTCTGGACAATGCCGCTGAAGGAACATTTATCGTTTATGATCTTGGCGGAGGAACATTTGATGTTTCAGTTCTAACCTTAAGCCGCGGTCTGTTTGAAGTAAAAGCAACAAACGGTAACAGTGCTCTGGGTGGTGACGATTTCGACCAGCGTTTGTTTTGCTGGTTGCTGGAACAGAATAAATTATCACAGTTAAATGCTCAGGATAGCGCATTATTACAATCACTTTCACGTGCAGCCAAAGAAGCTCTGACAAGTGAAACATCAACCACCATTGCCGCCACTCTTTCTAACGGACAAAAAATTCTCACTGATATCAGCCGTGACACTTTTCATCAGCTAACTCAGCCTCTGGTAGCCAAAACACTGGAGCCGGTTAAACAGGCAATGCGCGATGCCGGCATCAGTAAAAGTGAGATAAAAGGGGTAATTATGGTAGGCGGAGCTACGCGCATGTTGCATGTACAGCAGGCTGTAGCCACTTTCTTTGGTCAGACTCCGCTGAATAATCTTAATCCGGATGAAGTCGTAGCATTGGGAGCTGCAATGCAGGCCAATGTACTGGCAGGCAATAAAAATGATGATGAATGGCTGTTACTGGATGTAACCCCGTTATCACTCGGGCTGGAAACTTATGGCGGACTGGTTGAAAAGGTTATCCCGCGCAACAGTACCTTACCTACAGCACGCGCTCAGGATTTTACAACCTTTAAAGACGGGCAAACAGCCATGATGATCCATGTTGTACAGGGTGAGCGTGAATTAGTCGCAGACTGCCGCAGTCTGGCACAATTCACACTCCGCGGTATCCCGCCGATGGCCGCCGGAGCAGCACGCATACGGGTAACATTTCAGGTTGATGCTGATGGTCTGCTTTCTGTTTCTGCTCGCGAACAAACTACAGGAGTACAGGCTCATATTGAAGTAAAACCTTCGTACGGACTTGACGATACCGTTATTACCCAAATGCTGAAAGACAGTTTTACTCATGCACAAACCGATGCCAGACAACGTGCCCGTACAGAAGCCACAGTAGAAGCAGAAAGCATTATTGTAGCGGTCACCAATGCACTGTCTATGGACGCAGACTTACTTAGCAATGATGAACAACAGGCTATTCAAACTGCATTGGAACACACCCGACAACAAATCCGGCAAGGAGATGCTCAGGATATTCGTGATGCCATTCATGCATTGAATCACGCAACTGATGAATTTGCTGCCAAACGCATGAACCGCAATATCCAACGTGCTTTACAAGGTAAAAACGTCAGAGAAATCTGATATTTCAAATGCAGACAAATTGAACTGTCTGCCGATACAATGGAGATAACATCATGTTAAAGCTATATTACATACCAAATACCTGTGCATTTATACCGCATGTGGCACTAGAATGGAGCGGACTTGAATATACCGCTGAAGAGGTAGGCCGCGACACAATCAAATCGCCGGAATATCTGGCACTGAACCCTCAGGGGCAAGTACCATTACTGACTGACGGCAACTGGGCACTGCGTCAGAATGTGGCAATCATTGATTACATCAATGATCTTGCACCGGATAAAGGTATTTATGGTGTTACAGCACAACACGATCCCAAAGCACGCGCCCTTGCCCGTCAATGGCTGGCCTTTGCCAATTCTGATTTACACATGAGCTTTAAACCTTATTTCTATGCAGCACGCATGGTAGATGATGAAAAAGCACAGGAGAATCTGAAGGCCTATGCTAGTGCTACTCTGAAAAATTTATTTTCCTTCGTTGATAATATTCTTGCTCAGCAGGATTACCTGACTGGCGATAATATCACTATTGCAGATGTTTACATTTTTATAGAAGCACATTGGACAAAAAGATGTAACATTGATCTGAGCGCATATCATAATCTGAGTAAATTCTATCAGCGCGTAAGTGCTGATGCCGGTGTATCCACCGTGCTAAAAGTACAAGGTATAATTTAATAACATTTTCGGCGTGAATGGTTTTATTTTAAAACCGGACACGCCTGCTTTATTTAGAAACACGGAATTACCATGCCCAAAATTACTGTACTGCCCCATCCTCAACTCTGTCCTGAAGGTAAAGTTTTAAGTGACATTCCCACAGGAACCAGTATTTGTGATGCATTACTTGAGCATGATATTGAAATTGAACACGCCTGCGAAAAATCCTGCGCCTGTACAACCTGTCACGTTCTTATCCGCAAAGGATATGATAGCCTGCCTGAACCGACTGAACAGGAAGAAGATTTACTTGATCAGGCATGGGGGCTGGAAGCCGATTCACGCCTGAGCTGTCAGGCACGTCTGGCTGATAGTGATGTTACCATCGAAATTCCCAGATATACCATCAATCATGCACGAGAAGAGCATTAATCATATTTGATGACAATACTCTCCAAACCGATTGAATTAATAATATTTTTTAATTATCTAATTAAGTGCAGGCTTAAACCATGAAATGGACTGATATACACCGAATCGCCGAAGAACTGGCCGACCGCTACGAAGACATCAACCCTACCAGTATCCGCTTTACCCAACTGCGTGATCTGATACTGGCTTTACCAGAATTTGATGACAATCCGGAGCACTGCAGCGAGCGCATACTCGAAGCGGTTCAGCAGGCATGGATTGATGAAATTGCCTGAATTTAGTCATCTAAACTTATCAGAATATCCGTACAAATAATGATGTTACAGATGATGTCCGGCTTATAACTGAAACAAACCGGTTGCCAACTTCTATAGGCAACCGGTTTGTTTAATATATAAATTAAATCACTAAATCTTATCAGCTTTTCTGCGTCTCAAACGCCAGCTGCAAAATTGCCAGCAACGATTAAATACATGCCGGTAAACAAAAACCGCACATAATAAGCAACCACCGGCAGAACCGGCACAAATCAGAAACATAGTAAATAGCTGAAACCTGATTGCCTGATCAGGAGATGCACCGGCCAGAATCTGCCCGGTAATCATACCCGGCAAGCTTACCAACCCCACTACACTCAATTGATTAATTGTTGGTAACATCCCTGCTACTACCGCTGCACGCGCAGTATCCCGATAAGCCTCCCAGCCTGTAGCGCCCATAGACAGCATTACTTCTACACGAGCCTGTTGCTGACGTAAATCCTGTGTTAAACGGTCCAGACACAATGCTACAGCTGTCAGACAATTACCCAATACCATCCCCAGAAGGGGAATCACATACTGCGGTGAATACCATGGGCGGATATGCAGTACCGCATATAATCCCACAGCAGCACTTAACCACGAAGCCAGCCATACAGATGATAAAGCATCACGGGTCAAGCCCCGATATACATAACTGCCCCGCGAACGCGCAGAAAAGCCGGCAATCACAGTCATAACAACAATAATCAGCAGTACCCAGTACCATTGATTAGAGGCAAATATCCATTTTAATAACAAACCTACAATGGACAGCTGCACAATAGCCCGAACTGCTGAAATCAGAATACGTTTTGTCAATCCAAGCTTCAGCCATAATGAAACACCGGCACTCACCAGAATCAGCAATGAAGCCAGAGCCAGTTCTGCAACACTAATATAATTAGTTCCCTGCATTATTGCCTCCCGCCCGTGGTGATTTTCTGGTGTGAGTAATCCGTCCGGCATCCAGATACCAGATTTCATCACCTACCTGATTAATCTGCTGCTCACTATGTGAAATCCAAATATAGGCAGCCTGAGGATTATCTTTCTGCCATTGACCGACCAGCTTTTGTACAGCCTGTGCCGAATCTTCATCCAGAGAAGCCGTTGGCTCATCCAGCAGCAAAACCGGCGGATTTAATTGCAATATACGCAACAAACACACCAGCTGAGCCTCTCCTCCGGATAAATCCGTTGCATCCCGTTCCAGGAAATTACCATCTTTACCCAGACTCTCTAACACACGCTGTACATTATCCGGCTGAAATTTTTTATGCTGATAATGATGCAAAGTAAAAGGTAAAAACAGATTATCACGCACTGTACCCGGAATCAGCACCGCCTGCTGACGTACATAAGCGATCTGGCTGCGATGCTGTGCAATACAATGTGCATTCAGACGAACCGGCTGATTATGACAATACAGCGTGCCCGAAGCTGGTAAATCCAGCAGAGAAATCGTACGTAAAAAAACCGATTTTCCTGCCCCGGATGCACCGCTGATTGCCACACGCGCACCAGCCCAGAGCTGAAAATCGATATCCTGTAATAACATCCTGCCATCATCATGGGCACGCTGACACACACCCTCACCGGATAAAATCGGCGTACTCATGATGAGCCACGCAGTTCTTTCGGTAGAACAAACATAATATTTTCCTCCACACCAGCACCTTCGGTAACTGTCGGGTATCCCCAGGAAACAATAGTTTGTACAACATCATTCACCAGTACCTCAGGAGCTGAAGCACCGGCTGTAATACCAATCTGATGCTTACCACTGAACCACTGTGTTTGCAGACAGCCGGCATTGTCAACCATATAAGCATCAACACCTAGTAATGCTGCCACTTCACGCAAACGATTACTGTTCGAACTATTAGGAGATCCCACCACAATCACCACATCACAGGTAGCAGCCAGTTTTTTCACTGCATCCTGACGATTGGTGGTTGCATAACAAATATCCTCTTTATGCGGACTTTTAATGTGAGGAAAACGCTGTTTTAAAGCGGCAATAATACCGCTGGTTTCATCAACCGAAAGCGTTGTCTGGCTCACATGCGCCAGCTTTTCTTCATTGCGGACCTGTAAACCTGCCACATCAGCAACTGTTTCCACCAGCAACATCACACCCGGCGGCAATTGCCCCATCGTTCCTTCAACTTCCGGATGGCCTTTATGACCAATCATAATAATCTGATAACCCTGTTCATCCAGCCGAGATACCTGTCGGTGAACCTTAGTTACCAGAGGACACGTAGCATCAAAAATACGAAAGCCGCGTGCAACTGCTTCCTGCTGTACAGCCTGAGAGACACCATGAGCAGAATAAATCAGCGTCGCATCAGGAGGCACATCATCCAGATTTTCGATAAATACCGCACCCTTATTGCGCAGATTATCAACCACAAACTTATTGTGTACTACTTCATGCCGTACATAAATCGGAGCACCATACTCTTCCAGTGCCCGTTCTACAATACTGATAGCACGGTCTACACCAGCACAGAATCCACGCGGATTGGCCAGTAAAATCTTTTTGTCACTCATTAAACATCCCGTTACCTGGCTGAATTCATCACAGACAAATCAATCAGACCGCCTTTTTCTTCTGATGGAAAATACTTTCCAGCACCAGCAACACCGCACCGACACAAATCAGGCTATCAGCAACATTAAATGCCGGATAAAACCAATTATGGTAGTAGAACAATAGAAAATCAACCACATGCCCGTGCACCAGCCGGTCTGTTACATTACCTGCGGCCCCTCCTATAATCATGGCTGCAGCAACTTTACCCAGCTTTGCGAATTCGTCACGGATAATTGCACGCAACAGATAAACACAAATCACCAGAGCCAGTCCCATAAAAAAGAATTTTTGCCAGCCTCCGGCATCTGCAAGAAAACTGAACGCCGCGCCGGGGTTATATGTCAGTGTAAGATCAAAAAAACCCGGTATTACCGTAATTCTTTCTAGATATTGAATATGGCATAAAACCAGATACTTCGTTAACTGATCAGCTATCAGCCCAGCAATAATAATTGCACCATATAAAAACAATTTTTTACTCAGCATAACCTTCCCTAAAAACCAAACAGGCGTAACCGGCCAAACCAATTACGCCTGAATCATTCAAATCATGCCAAAATAACCGGCAATATTAAAATCATTAACCCGCATCAAGCATATAACCGCTGTTCACCGGTACCGTCGATATTAAGTGCACAACGACCGCAGATTGTCGGGTGTTTCGGGTCAGAACCCACATCATTTGTATAATGCCAGCAACGTTCACACTTAGTACCCTGATCAACAGTGACCGTAGCCGACAGCTCATCACCCTGATCAACAGTAACCTTGGCAACCATCAGCACGAAGCGTAACTCATCACCAATTGCCGTAACAAAAGGCAGAATATCCGCCGGTACTCGAATAGCCACATCGGCCTGTAATGACGAACCAACATTCTTATCAGCACGCAAAGGCTCAATCGCCGCATTAACAGTATCTCTTACTGCACGGATTGCCTGCCACTTCTGCGCCAGACCGGCTAATTCCGCCTCAGCCATAGACGGGAACACATGTGCAGTATGATACAGCACACTATCCTCATCATTACCTGTTAAAACAGCCCAGGCTTCTTCAGCCGTAAAGCACAGAATCGGACTCAGCAGCAACACCAGATTACGCGTAATATGATAAAGCGCAGTCTGTGCACTCCGACGACCATGGCTGCCTGCCTGCATTGTATACAGACGGTCTTTCAGAATATCCAGATAGAAAGCACCCATATCTTCCGAACAGAAATGCACAATATCCTGTACCGCAAAATGGAATGCATAACGGGTAAAGTGATCATTGGCTACGCGCTCCTGTAACTGCTGAGCCAATACCAGAGCATAGCGGTCCAGCTCAAGCATATCTGAAATCGCTACTGCATCCGTTTCCGGATTAAAATCACTCAGATTGGCCAGCAAAAAGCGCAGCGTATTGCGCAAACGACGGTAGCTTTCAGAAACCCGTTTCAGAATTTCATCAGAAATAGCCAGTTCACCGGAGTAATCCGTAGAAGCCACCCACAGGCGCAGAATATCAGCACCCAGACTGTCATTGACCTTTTGTGGTGCAACCACATTCCCAACAGATTTGGACATCTTCTGTCCATTACCATCCACCACAAAACCATGTGTCAGCAACTGTTTATAAGGAGCACTGCCAACTGTTGCACAAGCTGTCAGCAATGAAGACTGAAACCAGCCGCGATGCTGATCCGAACCTTCCAGATACAAATCAGCCGGCCATGCCAGTTCAGGGCGCTGACGCAATACTGCATAATGCGTACTGCCCGAATCAAACCAGACATCCAGCGTATCCGGCAGCTTTTCATATTCATCTGCATCAGCCCCTAACAGCTCATGCTTATCCAATGCAAACCAGGCTTCAATTCCGTGCTGCTCAATCCGCTTAGCTACCTCTTCCAGTAACTCAGCCGAACGCGGATGCAACTGACCGGTTTCCTTATGCGCAAAAAACGCCATCGGAGTACCCCAGTAACGCTGGCGGGAAACCACCCAGTCCGGACGCCCTTCAATCATTGCCTCCAGACGCGCACGTCCCCATGCAGGGAAAAATTCAGTAACATCAACAGCATTCATAGCCTTATTGCGCAATGTTTTACCATCGGTACCTTCCTTATCCATACCGATAAACCACTGACCGGTTGCCCGGTAAATCAATGGTGTTTTATGGCGCCAGCAATGTGCATAACTATGGGTAATTTTGCCATTAGAGAGTAACTTACCTTCTTCCGCAACCCAGTCGATTACCACAGGGTTACCTTCCCAGACTGTCATACCAGCTAACCGTGGCACATCACTAATATAGCGCCCCTCAGCATTTACCGGGTTATACAACTTAATTCCATAGCGCAAACAGGCAAAATAATCATCCAGACCATGTGCCGGAGCAGTATGTACCATACCAGTACCGGCCTCGGTAGTAACATGGTCACCCAGTAATACTAGAATATCCCTATCTAGAAACGGATGATTTAAATGCAGATTTTCCAGTTGCCGGCCAGCTGTTTCAGCCAGTACCGCCGTATCATCCGCACCAAAACCAAACCGGGCTAAAGCCGCCTCAGCCAGCTCTTTAGCCAGCACCAGCTTACCTTTAGGCGTATCAATTAACTGATAAACCACTTCAGGCCCGACACAAATTGCCTGACTGGCTGGCAAAGTCCACGGAGTTGTTGTCCAGATAACACCATATACCTCACCCGGCAGCTCATTCAATCCGAAAGCTTTCGCCACAGCAGCATTATCTTTAAACTGATAAGCCACATCAATCGCATAAGAAACCTTATCCTTATACTCTACCTCTGCTTCTGCCAGCGAAGAGCCGCAATCCAGACAGAACTGTACCGGCTTCTCACCACGATACAAATAACCGCCTTGCTGAATTCGTCCCAGCGTACGTACAATATCTGCCTCGGTTTGATAATCCATAGTCAGATATGGATGTTCCCAGTCACCCAGTACACCCAGACGCATAAAATCTTTTTTCTGCCGGTCAATCTGTTCCCGTGCATATTCCCGGCATAACTCGCGGAATTTTGCAGCCGGAATATTCTTGCCGTGCTTTTTCTCCACCATCAGCTCAATCGGCAAACCGTGACAGTCCCAGCCCGGAACATATGGTGCATCAAAACCAGCCAGCGTCTTACTCCGGATAATAATATCCTTCAATACCTTATTTACCGCATGGCCGATATGAATATCACCATTTGCATATGGAGGACCATCATGCAGAATAAACTTAGGTCTTCCCGCTGCCAGTTTACGCAGTTTCTGATAACGCTTCTGTTCATACCAAGATTTCAGCCAGCCGCCTTCACGCTTGGCCAGATTACCGCGCATTGGAAACGGCGTATCCAATAAATTTACTGTTTTACTATAGTCAGTCATGACTTTCTCTTTAAAATATATTTAACTTTTAATATTCAGAATAAATTCAGTTCAATAAATTTTACGGCCACCCGAACATAATCCTGCTGTTCAGGCAGCCTGCCATATTCGGGCAGCTTCCATATCAGCAAAAATCTGCGTCTGTAACGCAGCCAGCGACTCAAACTTCAGCTCATCGCGCAGCTTATGCAAAAAATGCACCTGTAAACGCTGTCCGTATAAATCATCTTCACAATCAAAAATATGCACTTCAAGCTTTTGTAAACTGCCCGAAGACACAGTCGGGTTTTTACCAAAACTGGCTACCCCGCGCTTACGCCCGAAAGCTCCGGATACATCGACCACAAATACCCCGTTCAGAGCATAGTGCAAAGCCGGTAAATGCACATTAGCAGTAGGACAACCCAGTTCACGCCCCAGTTTGGCCCCATGCTTCACACGACCGCTCAGCGTATACTCGTGTCCCAGCAACAACTGTGCATAAGCCAGATTACCCGAAGCCAGTGCCATCCGCACCGCAGTACTGGATGCGCGCACATCTTCAACCACAATTGAAGGCGTGTGCTCAGTAACAAACTCATTCTGCGCCTGCAATAAAGTAAAATCACCGCTGCGCCGTGTACCGAAGCGGAAATCATCACCTACCAGCAAATAGCGCGTGTGCAAATGCCTGACCAGCATCTGACTGATAAAATCCATCGGTTGCATAGCTGCAAACTGCTGATTAAACCGCACAACATAAACCGCATCAACACAGCCGCTTGCAGCAAGCAGATCCAGTTTATCGCGCAGCGGAGTCAGACGAAACGGCAAAGTTTTCCCAGCCTGCTGCGCAAAAAATTCCTGTGGTTGCGGCTCAAACATCATCACCACCGAACTAAGCCCGCGCTGTCCGGCTTCCTGACGCAAACGCATCAAAATATGCCGGTGCCCGCAATGAACCCCGTCAAAATTACCGATAGTCACCGCAGTACCATCCGGCCAATCCGGCTGCTGCCCGCTCCCCAACCAAACTCGCATACAATTCTTGAATAAATCAAATAATAAAACGTATTATTGTAAACATTTCAGCCAGCCTTAGCCAGCGCAATTGCTCAGGATTTTCCAGCCGTTTCAACCATCAAATCCACTTTATTCTCAAGAACAAACAAATTTTAATACAGTTATCCCCCTATTTCTTGCTAAAATAGCCGCCACCCTGACGCTAAGGCTATCAATAGCCAGCAACACCTCAGAAAATTTATTAGGTAACACAATGGCCTTTCGTTTTGACATCATCTACGAATACCGTGAAATGTTTTATTACGGTGCGCTTACAACACTCGGCGTCACCCTGATTTCCACATTTATGGGCACACTTCTCGGTCTGATTTTTGCCCTTGCACGCATTATCCGCATTGAAAAAGGCGGGCTGCCCATGCGTGCATTCGTATGGTCATTGCGCCAGATTTCCCTGCTCTATGTAACCATTTTCCGCGGCACACCCCTGTTTGTACAGATTTTCATCTGGTATTTTGTCTGGTTTCCACTGCTCATCAACCCTGCTGACGGCCTGATTATCAGCGGCGATCTGGCTGTCGAACTGCGCCGCAGCTACGGTGCACTGATTGCCGGCGTACTTGCACTTTCAGTTAATTCAGGAGCCTACATTACCGAGATTTTCCGTGCAGGCATCCAGTCAATAGACCGCGGGCAATTCGAAGCCTCCCGCTCTCTTGGTCTGAGTTATACACAGGCCATGCGCTATGTCATTCTGCCACAGGCTATCCGCCGTATGCTGCCGCCGATTGGCAACGAATTTATTACCTTACTTAAAGACAGCTCACTTTTATCCGCCATCGCCGTAGTCGAACTGGCTTTTGCAGCCCGCGCAGCAGCCGGACGTTATCTTAACTACGAGACACCGCTATACACCATTGCCATAATCTATCTGATAATGACCATCGCCTTAAGCTGGTTCTTCTCATGGCTGGAGAAAAAATACAATAAAGGTTATCAGCACTGAGCTTAGACAGAAATCAACAACATGAGAACAGGACGGTTAAAAATCAACCGTCCTGTTTCATTTTATAAAATAGCAGAATTCAACCTCATAACACCAATGTACAAACTGATTTATAGCTTTACTGACACCAGAGTCAAATCAATTACATTTATTACATATGGTTTTCCGACCCAATCAATATTATTGCAAACCAGCTATTTCAAATTGCAAATCCAACACTGAAAAAATCTATTTGAATCAGCTATCAAATATTAATCATCATAAATAACACCAGTCAGTTATCGATTAGTATCAATGATGAAACTCATCAGGAGACAGATATCAAAAATATCTTAATTGATACAGCTTTATTTACATTTTAAAAATTTGTACTATAGATTTAAACAAAATCCAGAATAAAAAAATCAGATAAATCAGCAGAAAAATACAAATTTAATTTAAAAATAACATAAAAAAACAGAACTATTAAAATAAACAAAATATATAATAAAAACTAGTAACTTGACACAAATTAAACAAATTGATTAACTATTAACTTATATATTTATCTTATCAACAGAAAAAGAGAAAAACATGAAAGCTGTCAGATTACATGCACAACACGATATCCGCATAGATGAAATCGAAAAACCAAAACCCAAAGCCGGTGAAATACTGATTAAAATCGGCGCAGCCGGCGTGTGCCACTCAGATATACACCTGATCGAAAGTGGTATCCCTGCAGGTGCTCCTGCATTTACCCTGGGACATGAAAATGCCGGATGGGTTGAAGAACTGGGCGAAGGAGTAACCGATTTTAAAGTAGGCGATGCAGTCATGGTATACGGACCATGGGGCTGCGGACATTGCCAGCCTTGTCAGCAATCTATGGAAAACTACTGTGAGCATCAATCGGAATCTCCGATCCTCGGCGGTGGACTGGGTACCAATGGCGGCATGGCTGAATACATGATTGTTCCATCCAGCCGTTTACTCGTACCTTTGCATGACCTGCACCCGGAAGAAGTAGCCCCTCTTTCTGATGCAGCCTTAACTCCCTATCATGCAATTAAACGTTCTGCCGGCAAAATAACACCGTCTGCTTTTGTTCTCGTAATCGGCATAGGTGGTTTAGGACATATGGCTGTACAAATCCTGAAACAGCTATATTCAGCCACCATTATTGCCGGTGATATTAATGATGAAAAACTGGAACTGGCCAAAAAATATGGTGCGGATTATGTAATACGTACCGACCGCGATACCGATAGCATTGTCGAAGAAATTACCCGTATTACCGGTGTGAAGAAATGTGCCGTCGTACTTGATTTTGTTGGTAATAAGCCAACTCTGACTTTGGGCGCACAAACAGTCGGATTAAACGGCGACTGGACAGTAGTTGGTCTGGGTGGCGGCAAACTCGACTGGCACTGCATGAATCAGCCATGGGGAGCATCGCTTTGTACACCCTATTGGGGTTCACGGGTTGAACTGATGGAAGTACTGGACATGAAAAGAAAAGGTATTATAAATATCGAATACACCACCTACCCCCTTTCACAGGCTCTGGAAGTATACGATAAATTGATTAAAGGGCAGATTAATGGCCGTGCAGTACTGATACCTTAATCTTTCCTAATAGAATCAGGCTGAGCAATATGTATAACCACAGCCTGATTCTATAAAATCCACGTGCTCGGGAGCGATAAACAATTAATTACTATCATCAATAAAAAACCATCCGGTGGCTGTTGTATCAACGCAGACCAAGCTTAAAAATAAAATTTGTTTCGCAATAACTCATTCTCATTAACAATTTTACTGACTTCATATATTTTTTACTGCATCACTACCATCAATACTTTTAGTTATCCTCCTAGTAAAAAAATTAATCCTCTGAATTTTCAAAAATTTTCCGGTATAACTAACTATTCTTCAACCAATCTTATGTTTTTAACATATACTATTTCTCGTTTTTAATATACATTCACTATATTAAAATCAGCCAACACAACACCAATGAACTAATACTTAACTTAATAAACTATGGTTTCAAATTAATACAATATAGAACATATGAATACAAAATTAATGTCAGAGAAAATTATCAAAACCAGTAAATTCCTAAGTTATATTCTAAGACATAAGCCGGAAACAATAGATATCACCTTAGATCAGCAGGGATGGGTAAATATAGAATACTTAATCAAACAGGCAAACCTGCATGGAGAACAACTCACCAGAAATATTATCGAAGTGGTTGTTAAAACAAGTGATAAAAAACGATTTACCATATCTGAAGATGGCTTAAAAATTCGTGCAGCACAAGGACATTCAACTGATCAGGTTCATATCAGTCATAATGCGCAAAAACCGCCAGAGTTTTTATATCATGGTACAGCCACAAGATTTATGGATTCAATCAAACAGCAAGGATTAATCGCAGGGAGCCGCCATTATGTACATCTGTCAGCAGATGTGAATACTGCGATAAAAGTCGGCACACGTCATGGCAGCCCTATTGTGCTGCAAATACACGCCTTAATAATGTATCAGGCAGGATATCAATTCTATCTGGCGGAAAATGGAGTATGGCTGGTTCAAACCGTACCAAAACAATATTTACAACCATATGAATGAGCAAATAAATTATAAATATTTAAAAACAATATTTTATTAAAAACGAAGAGTTTACAAAATTTGTCTTTTCAATAGAGTTAACTCCTCATCAGATAGTTTATTTACTAACTTATTACTATTGATAATCGACGAAATATACTGAATAACTTCTTTATAGTCATTATAAAATAAGATCGAGAAAAATGATGTAATAAAATCAGAATTAATTCTATTTAATTTTTCAATTAGATCTGCAATATAATCCATCAAATCTTGCTTACTAAATAAATGATTTAATAAAGTGTTCATATTATAAGGGTCAACGGAATTTCTGCATAGAATCTCCATTTTTTCCATTACTATATTTTTCAATTTATATTTTTGAGCACTATTAAAATCTCTCATCGATACAAAATAATAAGCAAAATTATCAAAAGTAACTTGGGATATTATTTTATCATCAGAAAACATATAAACTATAAATTTAAACATTTCTTCTGATGAAACATCCATATGATAATAGTGTCTTGATAAAATATATATAGCTCTTCTTAATTGTTTTTCTGGAAGATTATCTAAATATTGTTTTAAATCATATCCAAAATTATTACTTTTTTTGATTATCTCATCAATTTCAATTTCAATCTCTTCATCAAACGCACTCATTACTTTATTACTCCTCATAAATTAACAATTACTTTTTTGTGTAATCAACATTGTATTATACTTTATTATACAAAAAACATACTTTATTAAAAATAAAGAGTTTACAAAATTTGTCTTTTCAATAGAGTTAACTCCTTATCAGATAATTTATTTACTAACTTATTACTATTGATAATCGACGAAATATACTGAATAACTTCTTTATCGTCACTATCTAACAGAATAGAAAAAAATGATCTAATAAAAGCGGAATTAATTCTATCTAATTTTGCAATTATATCTGCAATATAATTCATTAAATCTTGCTTACTAAATAATTTATATATATTGGTATATCTATTTACCAAAATTCGATATCCATCGTTAATTTACTACCTAAATCAGCTATGAAATCTAACGTATTTTTTTTCAAATATATATCTGATCGCTGTTCATTCTTATATACATGACCATAAATTGTGAATACAAAATCTATATCATTCTCTTCTTTAAATGTTAATAATATATTTAGTTTGTTTTCAATTCTATCAATTATCTGACGTACTTGATGATCCAGATCATTTAGTGAATTTATACAATGCTGTAAACACCAGGTAGTTTCTATAGCCGGGCTATATTTGCAATTTTTCATACTTCCCCTGATAGTATATTTTGTAGGCGAAATTCCTAGTAATTTGGTTACACTATCTGGATTAAAATTAGGGCCGCATATGATAAATTCTATAGTCACTTCAGTTTGTAACATTTTACTCTCTTATAAATAGTACTTTATTTTCCAGATTAAATTTTATTTCTGTAAGAAACAGTTTTTAAAAATTTATGGAATCACCTTTTGCTGGTTTTCCTAGGCTATACTAATTTTTTCAATCTTCTTTTTAAATCAGTTTTTAAAAAGTAATGCTAGTTTTAAAGAATATATAATGACAATTATATTATTTAAAATTCAATTAAATAATATTTTCACTCTTCATATGTTCTTTTCTACTATCTATTATATAGTTTAGCTAAATCTAATGCAGCTTCATTATCATCTTTTTATTGCTTAACGTTAAAAGATTTTTTGAAGCTGCATATTACCATCATTTTATAGGATAAATTTTTGCCTACAGATATATGATTTCTTGACAAATATCTTTATCAATTACAAATACCTCTACTCTGAATCCTTCAGGATAATCTTTAAAACCTAAGACATTCTCCCGTTTCTTTTTTCCTCAATTGCTCTTTCCAAGGAAGAAAAAAAACCAATTACAAATTCTTGTATACCGCTCTGTTTTGTTTCCTTAGCATGGATTAAAAGATATACTTTTTTTTCCGTCATAATAACTCCCAGTCTAATTTTTTTGTTTTGTTTATATAGTGACAAATCCTTCACGCCACTCATCCACTGTAAATACCCCATTGTTAGCACACAAACTAAGTAGAAAATCATGCTATTTGTTTCATGTTTCTATATTCAATTGGTGTCATATTATTTAATGCTTCATGCGGTCTTTCTGTGTTATATATTTCTAACCATTCTTCCGTTATTTTTCTTGCTTGTTC